>JBFFCW010000003.1:0-38537 GCA_041559695.1 Desulfobacterales bacterium | reverse complement strand
GGTATAAAACCCGCACGCGCTTGGGGCCCAGGTTGGGCAGCTTTAACATTTCGATAACCGTTTCGGGAATGCGCTGCTGAAGTTCGATCAGGGCTTTGGCCGTGCCGCTTTCCAGTATTTCACAAATTTTGGCAGCCAGCTGTTTGCCAATGCCCGGCAGTTTTGTGAGATCCTCGCCGACTGCCACCATATCTTTCAATTCCGATCCCAGACCGCTGACCGTGCGGGCTGCATTGCGATAGGCCCGGACGCGGAAGGGGTTTGCACCTTCGATCTCCAGAAAATCGGCGATCGCCTCAAAAATGCCGGCGATATCGGTGTTATGGACAGGCATAGGCTATGTACTTTTTTCTAAAAACGATTTCGAAATCACGTTTTATCCACACCCATGTGGACTAATTTTCATCGGTTGAGCCCGTTGAGCCGGTTGCGCCAGTTTAGCCCGTTAAAAATGGAACGGGGTACTTTCTTACGGGCACAACGGGCTAACGGGCTCAACCGGCCAACCTGAAGAAGTAATCTGCTACTTTTGAGACAGCTTTCTTTTACATTAAAAAAAATTCTATTAAACTGCAAAAAACCATTGACATTTATTTCTAAATCCGTATTGTAGCGAGCTTTTACCCCTTTAATCGAATTTATTTATTCAATAATGATGTCGTTATCCAATCGCAGCATAATAAATGATCGAACCATTTCAGACAGCCACGCGTTGGCGTGGCTAAAGGTAGTGCTTTCTTTGCGTTTAAAATTTTCAATTAAAATCGTAACAGCAATGGCACATTAGTACGGCAGGGTCTTTTCAGGCGCTGCCGATTTTTTTTCTGAAAGGAATTAAATTATGTATTTTGAAGCCGTTTTTCAACCGTCAAATGATACCGAGTACAATTCTGGTGCCGCCGACTTTGTGGGCAAAAAAGTGGCCGTTCATGAAGGCTGGACCCTGGAAGAGGGGCCTCACAAAGGACAACAATGTTTTTATATTCCCAACTCAACGGTAGGCTGCATCCCCGCAAGCGATCTGCAACAACTCAAAAGTATCCCTTTTGTCCAGTGGAAAGAAATATATAATCAGGTAGGCCTCAACACCCAATAAG
Organism: Desulfobacterales bacterium; assembly: GCA_041559695.1. GTDB lineage: Bacteria > Desulfobacterota > Desulfobacteria > Desulfobacterales > JAHEIW01 > JAHEIW01. Next base: position 37,440 of record JBFFCW010000003.1, on the reverse strand, counting down.
AGATCTGCGGTCATCATGGATCATGGACCCGGTTCCCTGATGATAAAATTGAGTGGGTTTAACGGCGATGGGTGTCTGCTCGACCCGTTTGTGCGTTTGCAAGGGTATAAAAATAAAAATTTATTGCAAAACAGATACGCAATATGGTTCTTATAGATCAAATGACGCCGACTTTCAGGAGGAATTGATCATGAGAAAAGATACCCGCTGCGTACACAGCGGCACCCGTATCGACCCCAACACCCGGGGCCTCAACACACCGATTTATACGTCTTCTTCTTTTGAATACCTGGATACGCCCGAAAACGTATATCCGCGGTACTTCAACATTCCCAATCAAAAAGCCGTTGTTCAGAAACTGTGTGAACTGGAAAATGCGGAAGACGGATTGCTGTTTAGTTCGGGTATGGCGGCCATCAGCACCGCCATGTTATCTTTTCTCAGCAGCGGAGATCATGTGGTCCTGCAAAAAGATATCTATGGTGGAACGCATCATTTCGTAACTGCTGAATACGAGCGTTTCGGAATCGAATACACCTTTGTATCCAACCGTGCCGACGAAATTGAACAGGCGGTCCAAAAAAACACCCGCGTCATCTATATTGAAACACCTTCCAATCCGTTGCTTTTAATTACGGATATTGCCGCAACCGCTCAGATTGCCAGAGCCAACAATATCCTGAGCATTATCGACAATACATTTGCGACGCCGATCAACCAGAACCCCCTGGACCTGGGCATCGACATCGTCACCCACAGCGGCACCAAGTACCTGGGCGGCCACAGCGACCTGTGCTGCGGGGCGGTGTTAACGCGCAAAGAGCTGGCAGCCAAAATTTCAGCGACGGCAGCCAATCTGGGCGGCAGCATGAATGCAATGACCTGCTACCTGCTGGAAAGAAGCCTGAAAACTTTAGGCGTCCGGGTGGACAAACATAACCGCAACGCCCGGATGATTGCCGAATATCTTGCAAAAGATCCCCGCATCCCGCAGGTGCACTATCCCGGTCTTGAAAATCATCCGGGTTATGCGGTGGCCAAAAAGCAGATGACCGGATTCGGCGGCATGCTGTCATTTGAGCTCGACGGCCGGCAGCCGGAACGATTCTTAAAAAATTTAAAGGTGATCACACCGGCCCTCAGCCTCGGGGGAGTGGAAACCATTATTTGCTCGCCGGCAACGACATCGCATCAAAAAATCACGGCGGCAGAAAGAGTCGAGCTGGGCATCAGCGACGGTCTTCTGCGGTTGTCCGTCGGCATTGAGGATGCCGGCGACCTCATCGCCGATATAGACAGCGCACTGGCCGCCTGATTTCGATTTCAATCGCCTTTACTTTCGGATAACAATCGGTGATAGAACCATTAAAAAGCGCCACCAAAAAAGGAGGTCGACATGGGAATCATTTCATGGATTATCCTGGGATTGGTTGTCGGGGTGATTGCAAAATTTATCATGCCCGGCAAAGATCCGGGGGGAATCTTCATCACCATTTTGCTGGGAATTGCCGGCGCTATCGGGGGCGGTTTTGTCAGCTCCGCCATGGGTTTCGGCCAGATCACCGGCTTTGACCTGCGCAGTTTGATTATCGCCGTCTGCGGCTCAGTGGTTCTGCTCATTATCTACCGGGCAGTTAAAAAATAGCTTTTTTGAAAATGAAACGCACTCGCCTAGCGCTCATCTTTTCTTTGATTTTTTTCATCAGTGCCTGCACGGTTCAGGATGAAGTTGAAGTTACGGACACTTTTGTTTTAGCCACCTACGGGACCCTGCGAACGCTGGACCCGGCGGCATGCTATGACACCACCGGGTCCCAGCGCATCTGGAATATCTACGAGCCGCTGGTGTTTTTTGACGGATCAAAAACCGATGCGTTTATACCGGTTCTGACCACCCGGGTACCCACGCTGGAAAACGGCGGTATCAGCGGCAGCGGCACGACCTATACCTTTCCGATCCGCAAAGGTGTCAAATTCCAGAACGGCGCCGACTTAACGCCGCAGGATGTCGCTTACTCGTTTAAACGCAACATGATCGCAGATCCGGACGGCGGCCCCATGTGGATGCTGCTGGAAGCGTTGACCGGTCAAAGCTCAACCCGCGATGAAAACGGAAAAATCATAACGGGAATTTTTAACAGGATCGACCAGGCCGTAAAAGTTAACGGCGATAGCGTCGTTTTTCACCTGCCCAAACCGTATCCGCCTCTGATGGGAATCCTGGCATATTCCTCGTCGGTTATCCTGAACAGAGAATGGGCCATCGCCAATGGATGCTGGGACGGCGATATCAAAAATGCGGCGAAATACAACAATCCGGCGCCCGGCCATGAACCCCTGCAAAAAATTACCAACGGTACCGGTGCCTTTCGCATGAAATCCTGGAAGCCCTCCAAGGAGTTTGTGTTCGAACGCTTTGAGGGGTACTGGGGAAACCGGCCGGCCCTCAAAACGGCCATTGTCAAATACGTAAAAGAATGGAGCACCCGTAAACTCATGCTGCAAAACGGGCATGCCGACCGGGTTACGGTGGACATCCCCTACGTGCCCGAAGTCAAAGCCATGCAGGGCTTGAAATTTTACCGGGTGCCGCAGCTGTCGGTTTCATTTGCGCTCTTTTGCCAGAACGTCGACCCCACCGGCAACCCGAATATCGGCAGCGGCAAACTGGACGGCAAGGGTATCCCGCCGGATTTCTTCTCGGATATCAACGTTCGCAGGGCTTTTTTGCACGCCCTGGACCGCAAAACTTACCGCGAAGATGTTTTTAACGGTCTGGTGATTATGCCCACCAGCCCCAATATCGAGGGGCTGCCCTTTCACAAAGCGGTACCGGTATACGCGTTTGATCTGGATAAATCCAAAGCCGCTCTAAAAAAAGCCTGGGACGGCAAGGTGTGGCATAACGGTTTTAAAATGGTCATCACCTATAATTCCGGCAATGCCATGCGTGAGGCCGCTGCGATTATGCTGGCGGAAAACATCATGTCGCTGAATCCCAAATTCAACATCGAGATCCGCAACGTGGAATGGAAGGATTATCTGGTTCAGTACCGCAGCTTTATGTTTCCGATTTTTATCACGGGCTGGGGAGCGGACTACGCTGATCCGCATAACTTCCTGTATACCTTCATGCACTCCCGGGGCGTTTACGGCAAATTCATGGCTTATAAAAATAATGAGGTCGACCGGCTTTGCGAAGCCGGCATCGCCACGGTAGATCCGGCAAAACGCGAAGAAATTTACACCCGGCTGCAGCACCTGTGGTTTGAAGAAGCCATCGGCATTCCGCTTTACCAGCAGATCAACATCCGCGCCTACCGCGATTGGATTGAGGGCTATGTGCCCAATGCGATGCTCACCGATGCCTGGGAAGATCTCAAACACATCGTAAAAAAAATCCCGCCCCGGTAGGGCGGGATTTTTTAAAGGGTTATAAAAACCCGTTTATTTATTTCCCGGAAATTGACGGGCAGAACCTGCCCGTTAGCGCGGCCGTCAGCCGACCACCTTGAAGTTCAGCACCAGGTTTTGGTGCGTAATCTCTTCACCGACGCTGGCAAACAGGCCTGTCTGATAACCGCCGGCTTCCCAGGCGCTGACCCAATAATCAACAATTTCGTTGACCGCTACATTATAAAGGTGATCGGTAATCTCTTTTTTCATCCTTTTTTTGCAGGGAATACGGTAATTCTCAATTAAACTGGTGATATGGGGTTTGATACTGGCCGTTTCAACCTGATGGTGACCATCGTATTCGACTATTTCCGGAATCAAATGACTGGGTGTTTTGTAATTATCCGGAGAAATTGTTTCAGCCAGAAAGCAGGCCAGAACGCCAAAAGCATGCGCCGTATTGAATTCATCTTGTTTTCCGTCTCTTAAATCCTTGATGAGATTTTGATAAACCAATTCACTATCGTAAGGGTCAATTGAATAGCTGCCGTTACGATGCCTTTCCTTAAAATGCATCCCCGACGAGATCGTGGCTAAATTGCTGCGCAGGTAAGCTTTTAATTCAGCCGGGCAAAATTCAATGGCATCATAAACCAGCTGATCGCGGGTCAATGATTTAAAAGCAACCGAATTCCCCGGAGGGAAAATAAGCACCACAAACAGCAAAATCGCAAACATTTTAAATAATTTCAAATACATAATATCACTCTCCTCACATAAGGCGGTTGATAAAGATCAGAACGTAAGTTATGGATTATGTTATCTTATTTAATCGGTAAAACATGGGGGAAACTTTAATGAAATACTGAAGTATATTTCTCGTTTTAGAAAAGAGAACCGGTGAAATGCCAAAAAATGAAAAAGGCGGCTCACGGAGGAATGAACCGCCCCTTCATTAATGGATAAGGAAAAAAGCTTTGGAGGTATAATAATGCTTAGAGTCTTTCAACTCTGAAAAGTATGTATATCTGCTACATTGTGGTATGTCAAGCTTTTTTTTAAAAAATTTCTCAATTCGCATGCCGTCGGAATCATTTCTATCATCGGGTGCGAAATCCCGGGGACTGAACGGCGTTTTTATACCGATACCAAACCCCGCTTTTTAAATCTCTTGATTTGAGTAATCCTTTCAAATTATAGTACTTTTCAGGATATGCGACCGCTTTGCAGAACCGCTGCTTCCACCTGATTTGGAATGTCTCGACCGCTATTGCGGGCGCCTTATCTGATAAATTTCATGGATTCATATCCAGGCCGTTCGAAACCCGAAAGGAAGATTAATGGCTCAAGGAGGTTTGAAACGCAAGCTTGCCGCCATTCTCAGCGCAGATGCGGCAGCGTACAGCCGTTTGATGGGCGAAGACGAAGAAGCCACCGTTCTTACCTTAACGGCCTACCGAGAGGTGATGAGCACATTGATCCGGCAGTACAACGGCCGGGTGCTGGACGCTCCCGGCGACAACCTGCTGGCCGAGTTTGCCAGTGTGGTCGATGCGGTGCAATGCGCAATGGCGGTCCAAAAAGAGATCAAGATCCGCAACGAAAAACTGCCTGAAAACCGAAAAATGCAGTTCCGTATCGGAATTAACCTTGGCGATGTCATTCAGGAAAGAGAAAAAATTTACGGCGAAGGCGTCAATGTGGCTGCACGCCTGGAGTCTTTAGCTGAACCCGGCGGGATTTGTATGTCCGGCATTGCCTATGATCAGGTCAAGAAAAAGCTAAAACTGGACTATCAATATGCGGGCAAAAAACGCTTAAAAAACATTGAAGAAGCCGTACATGTTTACCGGGTGCTCGCGGTTCCGGATGCTGTGGTCAGGAAGGGAAACAAAGCGCAGATGGAGCGCATGACGTTTCCACTGCCTGAAAAGCCCTCCATCGCAGTTCTGTCGTTTACCAACATGAGCGGCGATCCTGCCCAGGAATATATCGGTGACGGAATCAGCGAAAACATCATCAGCGCCTTGTCGGTGGGCTCGGGAATGTTGGTCATCGCCCGCAACTCCACATTCGCTTACAAAGGAAGATCCGTAAAAGTTCAGCAAATCGCTGAGGATCTGGGAGTCCACTATGTCCTGGAAGGCAGTGTTCAGAAATCCGGTGAGCGGCTGAGGGTTACCGCCCAGTTAATTGATGCCCTCAACGGCTATCACCTCTGGTCGGATAAGTACGACCGCAAAATGGTGGAGCTTTTTGAATTGCAGGATGAAATCACCAAAAAGATCGTGGTCTCGCTCCAGGTGGAATTAACGCATGGAGAGCAGGCCCGCGCATATGCAAAAACTACAGATAACCTTGAGGCCTGGAGTTGCGGGGTCAAAGGAAACTGCCTTCTTGATAGATTTAACAGGGAAGATAATGTCAAGGCTCGAGAGCTCTTTGAAAGGGCGATAAAGCTCGACCCCGGCTATGTACTTGCTTATGTATGGCTGGGTGCTACCCATACCGCGGCTGCGGCTTACGGGTGGAGTGCGTCCCCGGCTGATTCTTTCAAAAGTGCGCATGAACTTGCCCGTAAGGCCTTGTCCCTGGATGATAAAAGTGCTTCCGCGCATATCATGTTGGGATTGATTTATCTCTTTCAAAGAAAGCATGATCAGGCCATCACCGAGGGAAAACGGGCCATCTCACTCGATCCCAACTTTTCAATTGGACATGCGCATTTGGCCCAAATAATGTTGTTTGCGGGACGGTTCGATGAGGCCATTGCGTTGACAGACAAAGCCATGCGTCTCAGTCCTTACTACCCGGCTTTCTATCTGAGTGCTCTGGCCAGGAGTTGCGCATTTAAGAGGAGGTATGAAGAGGCCCTTGCCAGCAGCAAACAGCTTTATGATCGCAGCCGCAGGGGTGAGTATCCGGAAGATTGGGCGCTGGTTCATCTGGCCGGAATTTACGCCGCCTCCGGCAGGGAGGATGAAGCCCGCGTTTGTATGGCGCAAGCGCTCAAGATTAATCCCCGCTTAAAATTGGCGCTTTTCAAACAAACTCAGCCTTTTAAAAACCCCGACCACCTGCAGCGCGAGATTGAAACCCTCGGCAGGGCCGGATTCCCGCAGCATCCGGCATGAAGACGCTTAGAAGTGGCTTCAAAACCCCATCTTAGGCCCAATGGCTGCGTTGCCCCGCGAGCGGGATTCGCATCTGATTTTTTTAGATTCGGGTGCAGCACGGGCCTCCGATAAATGTTCAGGAGCGCGCGGCCCGCGCCTCGGTGATCCATCCAGTTGCGCCGATTTCCTCAAACGTGCGTAAAGCGCGCTCAATGAGCCTACTCCCCTTATCAGGGTCGTCCCCGGCCTTGAAGCGGCCGTAAGCGAGCAGCGTTTGTGCCAGCTCGGGACGAGATTCAATTTTGCCCAAGATCTGCAGGCTGAGGCGAAAAGCAGCGTCCGCCTCCTCGCGACTCCCCATAGTTTCATGGACCTGTCCCAGGACGCGATTCGCAGCCCCCTGCTCCAGACGGATATGGCTGATTTCAGATAGCTGCAACGCTTTTCGGATGGATTTTAGAGCTTGGTCGGGCTCACCGAGGGCGAGGCGGAGCTGGGCGGCACTGATCTGCAGGTAAGTTATTGCATACGGGGGAAAGTTGCCTGCCTGGCTCTCTTTCAGCGCCCGGTCTATGACAGTCCTGGCGTCCTCAAGGCGCCCGAGTTTCAGATAAGCGATGCCCAGCCAGGCGGATAGCGCGAAGATCACCCCCCATTCCCCGATCTCCCAGGAGACCGTCAGGCCCTTCTCTGCGACTCGAACCACCTGCTCCCAAAGGCCCTTGTACAATAATGGCTCTACTTCCATGCCGCACCAGGCCCGCAGCCTTGCATCGCCCATGGCCGCTTCAATCTCGCGAGCCCCTGCAGCGTATCCCAGCGCCTTTTCCAGCTTGCCGGCACGCGCACAATAGCACCGTCCTCCCGAGGCCATATACCAGGCATGCGCGTATGTTGCTCCCGCAGCAGCCATGATGTCCATCGCCTGATCGATATGGGTGAGGGCCTTAACGAACTGTCCGTTCGCCCCCAGATAGTGTCCATAGAGCTCGGCGGTGAATGCCTGTGCAAATTTATCTCCTGAGACCTCGCTGTGAGCAACCGCCTGTATGAAAAGGCTTTCATCCCACAGGTCGTATGCTTTCAGCGCCTCCAGCTGGGCCAGCGTTCCCATCTCGCCGCTATCGGCAGCGAAACGGATGGCTTTATCGATATGCCGCGACCCTCGCTTCTGTTCGTCGGCGTCTCTGAAAGATCCTGGCTGCTTGACCAGCGCGAGAACTACATCCATATGGGTGTGGCGTTGCTCAAGCGTCTGAGGAACGCGCTCCAGCAGCTCCAAAGCCTGCCAGTAGTGAGCGATGGCCTCCGGCCGGGCATAGAGCTTGCTGGCCCGTTCGGCTGCTTGCAGTGTATATTTCAACGCCTTCGCCCAATCTTCAGCACACAACCAGTGATGAGCGAGAACGGCCGCGTGCTCAGCGGGTGTATCCGCCGCTGCCGGCTCCATGAACACCGCAACCTTGCGGTGGAGGGACCGGCGTTGTTCATTCAGGATGCTGGCGTATGCGGCTTCCTGGGTGAGCACATGTTTGAACAGATACTCGACCTCGGGCAGGCGCGCCTGCTCGCGGATAAAATCGGCGCGCAGCAGGTGAGCGAGAGCGCGATCCAGATCCCCGTCGCCGTCGGTGAGCGCCTGGAGCGCGCGATAGGTGAAGACACGACCGACGACCGCAGCATGCTGGAGCACCACCTTGGCGGCCGGGGGTAAATGATCGATCCTGGCGGCAATAACCCCCCGCAGAAGGCCCGGGATAACCGGCCGCTCCACTTCGCCCGCGGCGATCCAGCGCTCGCCTTCACGGCGGAGCACCTGCTCCTCAATCAACGTTCGGACGATCTCCTCGAGGAACAACGGGTTGCCTTCGGATCGGTCCAGAACCAGACCCTGAATTTGATCTGGAAGGTCGGAGATGTGCAGCAGGTTGCGGATCAATCGCTGGGCCTGTTCTGATGCCAGCGGGGCGAGTTGGATTTCAGTGAGGCGATGGGGGTAGTTGCGCTGTGCATGGAACCTGAAATCCCACGATCCCCCTTCGACGTCCGGTCGACACACGGTCAGAATTATGAGCGGAATGAAGTCCGTCAGCTCCATGAGAACAGTGAGGAGCTCGATTGACGCCGCGTCGGCCCAGTGGATATCCTCAAACGCCAGAACCAGTGGCTTACGGGCTGAGAGGGCCTCTATCAAGGCTCTCATGGCGGACACCAGCTGGGATTGCAGCGCTCGGGGATCCAGCGAACGGCCATCAAGCTGCCCCGGCTCAAGTTCAATATTTAGCAGGTGAGCAACAGCCGGGTGCACCTGATCGTAACGTTCTTCAACCAGCGACCGAAGGGCAGCGCGGAGTTTTGTCCGAGCAACCACCTGGGGCTCTGCGGCTCCCAGTTGGAAGTCCGCTTTTAGAATCTGAATAAACGGTGCGTAGCTGGTCGTCTGGGTGTGTGCATAGCACCGTCCTTCGAGCCAGCTTACACCTTCAGGCAGTCCCTCGCGAAGTTCGATCTTCAGGCGGGACTTCCCCAGCCCGGCCTCTCCAATAATGGAAATAATCTGGCCACGGGCCCGCTGGAGGTCTTCCACACAGCGGTTCAGGATCTCTGCCTCGCGATCCCGTCCCACCATCGGCGAATGCAACCCGGGAATGCCGCGTGGCTTTCTGTCAAGCTGCCGAAGTCCGATGACGCGATAGGCCGTAACCGGTTCAGAGAACCCTTTCAGCGATAGCGGGTCCAACCGCCTGGACTCGAGCAGAGGCCCGAGGAGCCGGTGCGTTTCTTCACTGACGACAATACCGCAAGCGGCAGATTGTAGACGGGCAGCAAGGTTGGCCACCTCTCCGGTGACCATAAACTCCCGGGTTTCCTGTGTTGCAGCCACTACCTCCCCGGTGGCAATGCCGACTCGAAGCGCTAACCGGCTGTGGTATTCCTGCTCGAAGGTGGGATTAAGCTGGCCGATGGTCTCCTGCATAGCAATTGCAGCGCGCACAGCACGCTCGGCATCGTCCTCATGCACCCGCGGCACGCCGAAAACAGCCATGATCGCATCGCCGGCGTACTTCTCGACCGTGCCGCCGAAGGACCTGATCTGTTGGGCCATCTCTTCAAAGAAAGCGGAAAGCAATCCGCGGAGCTGTTCGGGGTCCTGCTGCGCCGCCAGCGCAGTAGATCCAACCAGATCAGCGAAAACTACAGTCACCAGTTTCCGTTCTTCTTGTAAGGATTCAGGAGCCATTCTTTGACTTCCACACACAAAGGCGGTAGGAATTTAGGTTTTAATGCCCATGAAACTAAATGACATTAATTTTTTGAATTTTTGTGCTTCAACCCTTTTTCTTCTTTGAATTGGATTTCAGCTTTTCCTTTTCTTTTTTTATCTCCGCTTCTCGATTCTTTTGCTCTTCCTCTATTTCAGCTTCCTGTTTTGCTTTTTCCGCTTCCAGTTCGGTCTCCGGTTTCGCTTTTTTGCCTTCCTTTTGTGCCTTGGCCTCTTGGCCCTTCAGCCCGGCCTTTTGTTTTTTCTCCAGTTTCTCTTCGGTCAGTCCCGGAGGCGTATCTTCTCCTTTCCAGCCGGTCTTTTCGCCCTGTTCCCAACCGGGTGGTTGGGTTTTATTTTTGCCTTTGTCCTTGCCGCCGGCCAAAGCCGGCGAACTGAGCAGAAAAATAGATGATAGAATGATAATACAAAACCTTATGATTTGATTGTTCATCATTAACCTCCATCTTTATAAAGATATATCGATCAGGCATGCGGTCCAAACCGCCCTTTTGATTATAGGGCACCTGTTAAATTAAGGTCCCAAAAGATAAGCCCTTTAAAAAGATTTTCAAGAATCCTGCTCATGCCGAAAAACGACCCGTCTTCGCTCTTGCGAGGTTCAGCATGGCCCGCCCACCGCCGCTTGAGTTTTGGGAAAAGGGGCAGCGCCCCAGAGACCTCATGAATGCCGCATATTAGATCATGTAAAATCATTTTCACTTGACAGGCAATTCTCTTGCTCATATGATTTGCCGATCAAAGCCGAAATTTTTGCATCCTATCATCTAACCACCCGATTATCTAACCATTTTAACACCCTATCAAACGAAGGGAGGAGAAAAAATGGCCAAAAAAGAGAACAACACTAAAAAGACAGACACAACGGCAAAGGGGATCTCCAGGCGCACAGCCCTTAAGACCGCAGGAGCGCTTGTCGGCGCAGGAATCGCCGGCGTGCCGGCCGTATTCACCCGCCCGGCAGCTGCTCAATCGGCAGGGGCCAAGCCTATCAAGATCGGTTTTAGTGTGCATCGGACCGGCATCGGGGCGGTGTATGGGCGCTGGTACGAACGCACGACAGTAGCGGCGGTAAAATTGATTAATAAAATGGGGGGCATGGCCGGCAGACCGGTTGAAGTGGTAATCGAGGATGATGGAACCGATCCCAAGCGCGGTGCCGAAGTCGTTGAAAAACTTGCGGTGCAGCACAAGGTGGATTTTGTCTATGGGACGCTTTTTTCACATGTCGTTATCGCTTCTGCACCACGGGCTGCCGAATTGAAGATTCCGTTGTTTGTGGCAAGCGAGGGGTACCACGTTCCCTCAGGAACGATGAATCGCTGGGTTTTCCAACCGGGTATCACTGATGTTCGCTCACAGGTAACCGCCATCACCGGCTGGGTGATGAAGAACCTGGGCAAGAAAGTGGCGATGATCTATCCCGATTATGCCTTCGGATACGATCATCGAGATTTCTTCGGTGGCGCCGTGAAACAAAAAGGCGGCCAAGTCTTAGCCCAATTGCCAATTCCACCCACCGAAGCTTCGTTCACGAAATACTTTGCACGCATTCCCGCTGATACGGAAGTGATATATCACGTCATGGTCGGACCGGCTGTGCTCACTTTCGTTAAAGAGATGGGCGAGCACTTCGGCTCCAAACGTCCCCAGATCTTCGGGTTCATCGACTCGCTGGAGGGCGTGGATATGGGCAGCCCGGGGCTGGAGTTTTTGGAGGGGACCTATTTCTGGGAAGGATTTCCGCGCTATGCGGGAGAATATGCCACACCCTATGAGAAGTTCTTCAGGGAAAGCGTGGGCGTCAACGCTGACGGCGCAAGTGTCAAGGATCCGAAGGACGTTTCCACTTACGCGCATATGTTTTCATGCTGGGAGACGCTGTTTGCCATCAAGGAAGCTGTAGAGCAGAGCGGGTACGAAAATCCAACCCAAAAGGACTATAAGGCCTTGATCGAAACCCTTGAGAATTTCCAGTGGTTCAACGAAGGGATAGCGCATCCCCAGGGTCACAAGAAATTTATCGGCCGTTTGCACCAGAGCTTCGGCCAGCAGTTCATCTCTGAGGTTAAGAATCGCAAACTCAAGGTGATACACCGAACGAAAATCGAAGATTCAATCTACGCGTCCGATGTGGACTACACAAAACAGGCCCTGTAAGTTCTTGAATGGATTTTCTGAGTTTATTTGTGGATCTGAATATTAGAACTATGGAACGTTGATTTATTATGAGCTTCGGGCCGCATCTTTTTTTGGCGCTGCTGGAGGGCACGGTCACCGCTTTTGTGCTGGCCCTCATTGCCCTGGGACTGTCTCTGGTGTTCGGGGTCATGCGCATCGTCAACATCGCGCACGGTGAGTTCTTTATGCTCGGTGCGGTGCTTGCCTGGTCCTGCTCGATGCTGGTCGGCGGCGGCGCGTTCATGGGTTTTGCCGTGGCGCTGGTCGTTGGTCCGCTGATCGTTGGAGCAATGGCCGTCGCCGCCGATGGGCTGATTCTGCGTCGCATTAACTATCAGCCCGAAAGTACCATCGTCGCCACCATCGGACTCCTTTATATCATTCAGCAATTGGTCCTGACGCTCTTCGGCGCGGATGCCCGTCCGGTTGTCCCCCCCATATATTTCCGGGTTTCGTTTCCGTGGTTCGGATATTCTGGTTATAAGCTTATCGTGGCCGGCGTATCGGGTCTGTTGCTCCTGGGAACCTGGCTGGCGATGTCCAAAACCAAGCTGGGGCTTTACATGCGGGCCACCCAGCAGGACCAGGAGATGGCACAGGCCTTCGGTGTGCCGGTCCGAAGGGTGTATGCCAAGGCCTTTGCCCTGGGAGCGATGCTGGCTGCTGTCGCCGGTGTGCTGGTGGTGCCGATTCAACAAGCTCACTACCTCATGGGACTCGACCCGCTGTTGCTGTCGTTTATTGTCGTAATCATCGGCGGTCTGGGAAGCCTGAAGGGAACCGTGGTGGCGGCCTTTGTCGTCGGGATCAGTGACGGTGTCGTGTCCGTCTTCTTTTCGCCGACACTGGCGAAAATCGTCGCCACGCTTCTTGTGGCTGCGGTGCTGGTGTTAAGGCCTGGCGGCCTGTTCGGGGAGGAAGGCTCATGAGCGGACGGCTAACAGGCAAAGTGCTCGCGCTCCACCTGGGTATTCTCGGACTGTTGTTTATCGCCCAATTCGTTCTGCCGGCCTACCACCACACCAATGTGGCCCGGATCATGGTGCTGGCCACTTATGCGGTGGGCTACAACATACTGCTGGGCTACACGGGTCTGATGAGCCTGGGGCACGCCATGTTCTTTGCCGCCGGCATGTACGGCGCCGGACTGCCCATCTACTACCTGCAGTTCGGGGCCGTTCCGGCTTTCTGCGTCGGCGTTCTGCTGAGCCTTGTGCTCGCCGCCCTGTTCGGCCTCATTGCGCTGCGAACCAGCGGCGTGTCGTTTCTGATTGTGACGATGATGTTTGCTCAGGCCTGTTATCTTGCGCTCCTTTATTTTAACAAGATCACAATGGGCGACCAGGGCTTCATTCTTTCCAAAAGCCTGGAATCGGTGTCTCTGGGCTCGTTCGAATTCGCATTCTCCGACCCTGCGGTGAAATACAACATCGCACTATTGCTGTTCGCTGGAAGCTTTCTGCTCAGTGCCCTACTGGTGGGATCGCCCACCGGACGCGTGCTGATTGCAGTACGCGAGAACGAAGAGCGCACCGGACTGCTCGGATACAACACCTATAAATATAAACTCCTGTCACTGGTAATATCGGGCGGAATTTCAGGCGTGGCCGGTGCGGCTTATGCGTTGCTGTTTTCGTATGTTGGGGCTTCCTTCGCGTCAATTTTGTACTCCATCTATCCCATTCTGTGGACCCTGCTCGGAGGGACGGGCACGACGACGGGTCCAATGATCGGGACGGGTATTATGTTTTATCTCGTCGACATCGCCAGCGGACTTACCTCGAGCTACCTTTTCGTGGTCGGAGCCGTGCTCGTGATGCTGATACTGTGGTTTCCCAAGGGCATCATGGGGGCGGTACGGACAAGGTGGTTGCCGTGGCTGCCGTAGATTCGCTACTTGAGACAACTGCGCTGTGCAAACGCTTTGGCGGGCTGCATGCGGTCAAGGATGTTGACCTGAGCCTAACTCGCGGGGAGATCCGGGCCATCATCGGGCCCAACGGGGCCGGGAAGACGACATTGATGAACATGATCAGCGGGCGGATGTCCCCGACCTCCGGGCAGGTCAGGTTCAAGGGGCAGGACATCACCGGGCTGAAAGCCTGGGGCCGCGTGTTTCGGGGGATCGTGTACACCTTTCAGGTGACGAGCATCTTCAAGAATCTGACCTGCTATGAGAACGTCGCCCTTGCCGCTCAGCGGCGCTTGATGGGCGGTGTGACCAACCGTCTCGTACTCAGCGAGCGCCAGATCGCCGACCGCGTGCAGGCCGCCTTGCTTCAAGTCGGACTGTCGGCTGCCGGCGACCAGCGGGCCGACACCCTGCCATACGGCCATCAGCGGTTGTTGGAGGTGGCCATGGCGCTTGCGCTGGACCCGGAGCTTCTGATCCTCGACGAGCCCTTACAGGGCCTTGCACAGGAGGAGATATCGGCATTTTGCGATCTCCTCCGCACGATCTCGCAGGAAGTGACGGTGCTTTTGATTGAACATAATGTATCGGTGGTCCTCGAGCTGGCGGAGATGATCACCGTAATGGACAGCGGTGAGATCATTGCCGAAGGTTCTCCGGCAGAGATCGAGCGCCACCGGGAAGTTCAGAAGGCGTACCTGGGTAAATGATGCTGGTTCTGGATCACATCAACTGCTACTATGACAAAGTTCACGTACTCAAAGACGTCTCACTGCGCCTGGCGCCGGGTGAGATCCTCGGCCTGTTGGGCCGCAACGGTGCGGGCAAGACAACCACGCTGAAAGCCATCATGGGCCTCGTCAAATCGCGCTCGGGGGGCATCCAGCTCGAGGGGCGCGAACTCACCCGCCTGAGGCCGCACGAAATCCCGCAGCTTGGCATCGCTTACGTGCCCCAGGGCCGCCGGCTCTTCCCGTTATTGACCGTAGCAGAAAATCTGCAGATGGGACTGCTGGTGAGGGACAAGGGCTCAAAAACCCTCGATTGGGTGCTGAACCTGTTTCCGGCGCTCAAGGAGCTGCTGCGCCAGCGTGCGGGTACGTTGAGCGGGGGGCAACAGCAGATGCTGGCCATGGCGCGGGCCCTCTGCCTGGAACCCAAGCTTCTGCTGCTGGACGAACCCAGTGAAGGGCTGATGCCGCGTCTGGTAGAAAAGCTCCTGGGCTCGATTGTCGAGCTCAAGGCGCATGGCGTCGCCGTATTGCTGGTCGAGCAGAAGATAGAGGCCGCGCTCAAGGTGGCGGACCGGATTACCTTCATCGAGAACGGTTCCGTGCGCGGCGAGGCAACGCCTGACGACCTGGCTGTCAATCCGCAACCGTTGCTCCGTTATGTGGGCGTTAAGCGGTGATCGCATCCTTCGCAATTAAGTCCCGAAGTTTTTCCATCCAGGCCGCGACAGCCGTTTATTGTCCTGATCTCTACTTCTGTTCTTCTTATATTTTCGGTTGAAAGTCTAGATTGAATTCTGATAAATTCTCGTTTAAACCAGAAAGCGTTCCGCGCTTAATTTTGATAAAAAGAAAGGAGGTTTGGGATGACGAATTTTCTGTTCATGTTAAGCCGGGATGACAACCAGGCAGCAATCCGCTGTTTTCAATTTGCTCAAATTGCGCATTCAAAAGGGCATGACGTTAACCTGTTTTTTATTGATGACGGCGCCTTTTGGGCGGATTCAAACAGAGATTTTGATACGAAAACGCCGACCGGTGACAACCCGAATGAATATCTGCCGTATCTGGTTGAAAACGAGGTCCCCATTGGCGTCTGAATTCCATGCGCCAGAGCTCGTCAGGTCGACGAGGCAAACTTTTTTTCAAATATGGCCCTGGACGGCGGACCCCATTTGATTGATCTCGCCGCTGAAGGTAAAGTATTTAATTTCTAAATGTATGTCCTGACCGATGTGCGACACCCCATTTCAATTCTGTTGACTTAAAGGCATTAATTATGATAACTATTTAATATTAAACAAAATTAAACCCGTACTGAAAGGTCGCAAAATGGACTGAACTTAAAACCCCTTTTCTCGAATCGAGAATTGGGGTTTTGTGTGCATTGGGGGAGGAAAAATCATGGAAATCGCGCTCGTTTTTTATATTATTATAGCCGGGGTGATAATTTATGTTTTAGGCGAAATTATTGTTAAAATTGTCATTGACCCCGTTCAGGAACTCAAACGGGTGATTGCCGAAATTGCTTTCAAGCTTATTCATTATTCACACGTTTTTAAGCTTGCATCTTCTGAAGAACCATCCGGCGAAGCGGCGGGGCAGAATATGGATCAGGAGAAATTGGAACAGGCCGCAGACGAATATCGCAAGCTGGCATCCATGCTCAATGCCGGCTATCGTCTGGTTCCGTTTTATGCAATCGCCAAGCTGCTGTTTTTTCTACCCAGAGAGGCCGATATTATTGAAGCCCGCAATGCATTGCTGCAGATGTCGGAAGAGATTTTTGCAGCACCGAAATCCTTTGTGATTTCAGAACGCCGCAAAAGTATCGAAAAGTTGCTGAAGGTAATCTGATGGGTACTTATAAGGTTTGCCGGTTTGCCCGTTTCCCGAAAAGCCCGTTAAAAATCGATTATGAAAATGCTTCTAATTCGCAGCGGATGTGAGCCCGTCTTTGACCAGCCCTTTTGACGCTGTCCGATAGCCATAAACCGATCTCAAAAACCCGCTGCATTCATCGCAAAATCTAAGCCCGCGGCCATCGACAATGGCCCGCACGTATCCCCGATAGCCGAATTTATTAAACTCGCCTCTGCTCATGGGGCACAACGCGCCATCCGGTGCCGGTTTAAAAGAGGCATGATCGGTTAAACCGAAGTTATGGCCGACCTCGTGCAATGCCACCTTGGTCGTGCGATCGATATACCGTTCAATTTCTTCGTCTGATTCCATCCGCCGGGGAGTCAATTTTTTAGTGGAAACAACGGCCACATCATTTTTAGGATTTTTCCCGCCGATAATCGAATTATAAAATTCATCCCCATCGTCTATTTTTAAATCCGCATCGGTGATCCCCAGGGTATTTCCGACATATTCCTCTCCGAGTATCAGCGTCAGCAGCTGGGCATCGATGCTGTCAATCATCGGTGAATCATAATGTGACAGATCGACCTCACCAAGGATACCGGAAAAGGATTCCAGCAGATCGTCGCCGATCTTCTTGAGACTGCTATAAGTGATGTAGCTTCCAATACGAACCAGATTTAATTTGGATATATTCTCAAGCATTTTTCCACCCGCCAGGAATCTGATTTTTATTTCCTCTTTTTTCGCTTATCCGCTGCCGGCAAATAAATTAAAAATGTGGTTCCACGACCCTTTTTAGACTCCGCGTTAATATAACCTTCGTGGCTTTTTACGATCCCGTAAACCGAGGCCAGCCCGAGGCCGGTCCCCTTACCGATTGTTTTGGTCGTAAAAAAAGGATCAAAAATACGATGCTGTATTTTTTTGTCTATTCCGACGCCTCTATCCGAGACCGTGATCCTGACGTATTTTCCCGGCCGAGCATCGTAAAGTTTGCTTTTGATATCCCGGTGGGTCACGTTTTTGGTTTTCAAATAAATATTCCCCCCATCCGGCATGGCATCGGCCGCATTAATGAAAAGATTTAGCAGCATTTGTTCCAACTGGCCCTGGTCGGCTTCGATGGCATGCGGCCTCTGGGTGAGCTCACGATGGATGGTAATTTCCCTTTTCATTTTTTGAAACGTCTGGGAGGTATTTTCAATGATTTCGTTAATGGCAATGGATTTGGACCGGTATCTGCCTTTGCGCGCGTAGCCGATCAATTGGCTGGTGAGCTCGGCACCCCCTTGAATTGCGGTTTCGATTTTTTTTAAGGCCGCGTAATGGGGATGTTTGGAGTCGAGGTCAAGCAGCAGCAGAGAGGTGTGCCCCTGGATGCCCATCAAAAGGTTATTAAAAGCATGCGCAATCCCGCCGGCCAGGGTGCCGATGGCCTCCAGTCTGGCGGCAAATTGAAGCTGGGCGTCCAGTTTTTTCTTTTTGGTGATGTTGCGAACAAAATTTAAAGTGGCCGGCTGCCCTTCCCAGCTGACGCGCACGGCGGTGTGCTCGACCCATATTTCTCTGCCCTCTTTACTGATCACCCGGAATGATTGGGTGCCGGGTACTTTATTACCTTTTAGCCTTTTAAAATGCCGGGCGGCCACTAGATCTCTGTCTTTCGGGTGGATAAGTTCGGCAATGGCGGTTGTCGACAGCTCTTCGTCGGTATAGCCCAGTACCGCCCGAGCGCGGCGATTGGCAAAACGGATCACGTCTTTCTGGATGATAAAAATGGCATCCCGCGCTCTTTCAAATATGAGCCTGTACTTCTGCTCCTGCTCCCGCAGATCCGTTTCGGTTTGGACCCGCTGCTGCAACTCTCTTTCAAGTGTTTTGATTCTTGCAGTTAATTCTTCGTATGTTGGTTTTTTAAACATCAAAGCAACATCCATCGTCAGAATGTCCCCCCCTGAGTTTTGGCATCTTAAACCCTGCGATTGATAATATTATACATCAATTCACCCTGACAGCGGCAATTATTTTTATCCAGAAGTGGTTTCAAAGCCTCAGATGGGGTTTTAACCATTTCTACTATAATATCGGCCACTTAGCAAAAAAGATAATTGATTGTGGCCGGCAGGGATAAAAACAGTATGATTTAAACAGGCAATATTTATACCAAGCAGGGATAAAATCAACATTTATATAAATATCATATGGTTACAATAAACTTCGTCTTTTGTACCGCGGGCCATTCGGACAAAAATCGTCACTTCGTCTGCCAATATGTGTTTACGACAGACTAAAATCGCTTTTAATTGACCCATTAATGCGGTTTTTGGTGCGCATATATTTCCCTTATTGTCGGTACGGCTAATCCGGCTTCATCTGCTATTTTAACCGTGCGCTCCAAACGTGCTGCAGCCGAGCGCCCCACGCATTGGTGATTGGGTTGCGCTTTAATTGCCTGCTCCATTCCTTCGATCAGAGTCTCACGCGGCAGCTCGACCTGGGTCTGCCACGATTGCACGTCGATGATTTCCCGGACAACGCTCCGGGCCAACGCACTGTTATTAAACCACAAATTTTCAGCCGTCCCAAGGGTTTCCAGACCGGCAATATTCAACGTCAGAATATACAGGTTTTTAAGGACCAATTCGAGAAGCAGCTCATCCTCAGTGGTGAGTATTCGGCAAGGAATGTCAATTGATTTCAGAGAATTCGAAATGATATCGGCCGCTGGACCGTAAATCGGCGAGGGGGTGAAAACCTTACAGTCCTGCCCTTTTTTCTTTTCAAACCAGACCGAAATCACCGTCGGATTGTTGATATGATGCCGTTGCCAATCGGCAGGCAGCAGCTCGTTTTGCAGGAGACTGAGGCATCCGCGCCAGCGCTCAGGTATGCCGGCCAGAATATCGGGCAGATCTTTTTCAGCGACTGCCACCAGAATCAGCACCGGATTGGGGATCTGTGTCACCGCATCTGACAGATTCATATTCCGGGTAACCGGATAAACCGGATATCCGCTGCGCAAAAACCCTTTTGCAAAGACACCGCCCATTTCACCGATGCCGATAATAACAACGGTTTGATTCATAAGACTTAAAGTCTGATTCCGGGCCAACTCGCGATTGGATCGGAAGAACGCACGACATGCATTCCAGCATCAGCAAATTTTTGAAAGGCTTGATTGGCCTGTTCGGTGTAATCGATAACGCCTGGAATCACCACCGGTGTTGTGCAATCCACTAACAGATAAACTTTTTCAGCCAGCTTCTTATCTGAACCAAGGATTTCCTTCAATAAATCTTCAATCGTCCACGCCACGCAGTGGCTTTTTGCCTGTCCGGCAATAATTACGGCATCAAAGTTCAATAATTTGTTTATTAATTCGACATTCTTCTCTGCAATCCCTTCCCCCACATGGCTTGCCAGTACCTCCGGGCTGAGAACCGAGTAATTCTCGGTAAAGGGATTGTCTCCTTTTTCTTGAAAGTCGGGTTGACTTAAACGGGCGATGCTGTGGAAAAAGACCGCTTCCTCGACGGCCGAAACCAGCGCCTGGCCGATTCCGCCATGCATGGCGTGATAGGGCCAAATTGTTAAATCGTATTTGCCACCTTCTTTTAGTTTACGGGTATAGTGAAGTAAAAATTCCTGGCCGTAGGCCTCGTCGATTTGAAGGCTGTATGCAAGCTGGGGATTAAATTTCCATACCCCGTTTTCAACATCTTCTGACGAAATAAGGGTATACGGCGCCGGGTGCTCCCCTTTGTCATTTATCAGAAATATAGCATGAAAGATTTGCACGGCCTGATGGGTATCCATTGTCGGACAAATTTCGGTGATCACATTGAGATTGCGATAAATAAACTCACACAGCCTGCGATTGTCATCCACAGCTCCTGTTCCGGAAGTTCCACCGACATAAAGCTCAAAATCCGGAATACAGAACGTATTTTGGACATCGACCAGTAATAGGGAAATTTTCAGCTTATCGCTGGAGGCCGGCTTCAGGTTATGCTGCTTTGCCCAGTTTTCTGCATCGGCTGCCCGGCTCTCATAGGGGACTTTCCAGACTTCACCTACGCTTTGCGGGTTGAAATGAGACGGGATCGGAAGTTCTTTGCGTGCCATGATGAATCCTTTCGATTAGAAGTCAACAAAAAAAATATGAATCGAGACATGGCCTCTTGTATTCTGCAATATGCCAATAGTTTATTGGTGTGTCAACGATAACAGCGGCAGCTTTCGGAACACAGGCCTGAAAAAAAGCGCTTGTTTAAAGATAGTTAAAAGATAACTACAGGGCCCTGTGGAAATATGCTGTGTATCTATTCGTCAGCCATTGCCCTGATGATAAAATCGTTGATTTTGCTGTTTGCTTTACGTGCAAGTTCAATCGGAAAAAAATTAAAGACATGAATCCCGCCGGGATAAACGGCCAACTCCGCCTTATTGCCGGCAGCCAGCCAGCGCATATGCATAAATAAACTATCATCCAAGAGGGGGTCCATGGTTCCGATCGTAAAAATAGCCGGCGGTAGACCGATTAAATTAGCATAAAGCGGCGAAATATCGGGATCGAACAAGTTTTCACCCTGCGCATAATTCTTATGAAACCAGTCTATGATTTTCGTATTTAAAATCAGATATCTTTCTCCCCAGCGCCGAGCACTGGGTGTCATGGACATGTCGTACCCGCCATATGTCAGAACCACTCCGGAGAATCCCCTGAAACCATGCCGATCCCGCATTCTAAGAAGGGTGACTAGGGAAAGGTTCGCCCCGGCTGACTCTCCTCCAATGACCAGCTTATCGGTTCCAAATTCTGCACTGCTGTTTTCCGCAAGCCACACGGCCACCGCTTCGCAGTCATCCGGTGCGCAAGGATACGGGTTTTCCGGTGCCAGCCGGTAGCCCACGCTCACAACGGCAACCTGGCAAGTCCTGCATATTTCATATAAAAATTCATCCTGTTGGTCCGCACTGCCCAGCACAAATCCGCCACCATGCATATGCATATAAACCCCTGCCGCTTTATCCGGAAGGAAAACGCGAATGGGAATGTCGCCGGCCGAACCCGGAACCATGCGATCGTTGGCTTCTTCAAGGTGTTTGATGGGACCAAATATGGAGTATCCGGCAGCGCGTGCATCGCGAATAGCCTGAGGTTCAAATTCGTATAACGGCGGCATGGCGGCAAGATCTTTTTCAATTTTTTGATTAAAGGTCGCTGTTTCGGGATCGGCGGAAACAGGATCAAACACCTTCGGGTCGATGGTGGTTATCTCCAAAATGATAACTCCTTGTGATTAAAGGTTTATGATTTTAGCCAAATCTTTCGGCCACTAGCTTTTCCATTTCATGTTTGCGACGGCAGGCCACCAGATGTCCGGTTTCCACGGCTTCAAGTAGCGGTTCTTCGGTCAGGCAACGATCAACGGCAAAGGGACAGCGGGTGTGAAATCGGCAGCCCGCCGGTGGATTGGCGGGGCTGGGTACATCGCCGCTCAAAACGATGCGCTGCTGCTGATAGGCGACATCCGGAATCGGGATCGCGGACATCAGCGCATGGGTATAAGGATGTACCGGTTTCGAAAAGATAACCCGGGTGTCGGCAATTTCTACAATTTTTCCCAGATACATCACCGCCACCCGATCACTGATGTATTTGACCACCAGCAGGTGGTGGGTGACGAACATATAGGTTAAATGCAGGGTTTGCTGCAGAGACTTTAACAGGTTGAGAATCTGTGATTGAACCGATACGTCCAGGGCAGAGGTCGGTTCATCCAGCACGATAAACTCAGGATCGGTGGCAATCGCCCGGGCGACCGCAATCCGCTGCCGCTGCCCGCCGGAAAATTCATGCGGATAGCGCAGCAGATGATCCCGGGTTAAACCCACCCGATTAAGCAATTCCAGAACCCGCTCTTCCAGATCCCGGCCGCTCATCCGTTTCTGGGTTTTGATGGGTTCGGCAACAATATGTTTTATCAGCATGCGGGGATCCAGCGAGGTAGTGGGGTCCTGAAAGACCATCTGCAACCTGCCGCGCAGGCCGAGTTTTTTAATACGGGACTTTTTCTCGTGGGCAAGATCCGCCGGCACTATAGATTCAGCGCCTTTGCGGTAATAATAAACATGTCCGCCGGTCGGCTTGAACAGGCGGATGATTGCTTTTCCGGCAGTGGTCTTGCCGCAGCCTGATTCTCCGACCACCCCGAGACATTCCCCGCGATAGATATCCAGGTCGATCCCATCAAGAGCTTTGACGGTGCCGACTTCCCGGCGCAGCACTCCCCCTAAAATGGGATAGTGCTTTTTCAGATTTTTCAGCTCCAGTATTTTGTCCATTTTGCCATTTCTCACCGCAGAGACGCAGAGATCGCAAAGTTTTTTATTTATATTTTGTTTCTCTGCGCCCTCTGCGGCTTTAGCGAAGCGGGCGGTGAATTATCTTTTCGAGGCGGCCCAGTAACAGGCCACCAGATGCGTTGGTCCTATTTCGGTCATTTCGGGAAATGCCTCCTGGCACACCGCCATGGCATGCGGGCAGCGCGGGTGAAACCGGCAGCCGCTCGGCGGGGTCACCAGATTGGGCACATTGCCTTCAATGCTTTTTAACTCATCTTCCATTGAAAATTTAGGTACGGCAGCCAGTAAGGCCCGGGTGTAGGGATGCAACGGCTTTTGGAATAAATCTTTCACATCGCCAACTTCACACAGGTTCCCGGCATACATAACGCCCACGCGGTCACAGGTTTCAGCGACAACGCCCAGATCATGGGTAATCAATAAAACCGAAGAAATCTCTTGCTGCTTCAGCCGGTGAAGCAGTTCCAGAATCTGGGCCTGGATGGTCACGTCCAGATTCGAGGTGGCCTCATCGGCAATGAGCAGCACGGGGCTGCAGGCCAGCGCAATGGCAATAACGATGCGCTGTTTCATACCGCCGGATAAATGATGCGGATACTGTTCGATGATACTTTTGGCGTTGGGAATCCCCAGCTTGGCGATAATTTCAACCGCGCGGGCCCGGGCCTCAGCGTTCAGGCGCCGCTGCCAGAACCGTAAAAGCGGAATCCGGTTGAAAAGGCGGATTATGAAGGCATCGGGACGTCGGGCCGCCATCCGATAGATGGTCTGCTGTAACCGTTTGAACGGAAAAACCGTGCGACAGTCCGGGGATTCGAGATCCTTTAAAACTTTGTTACACATCTGCTGTTTCTGGTGAAACAAAAAGCTTTCAGCGATCTGATCACCGATACGCATCGTCGGATTCAAGGCTGCATTCGGCTCCTGAAAGATCATGGAAATGCGCTCTCCGCGCAGGCGCTGCATATAAGCCTCTGATTGCTGAAGAAGGTCGATGCCGGCCGTTTTGTTCTTTTCGTCCAGATAAACAATCACTTTGCCGCCTTCGATGCTTCCCGGTTCCGGCACAATTCGCATAATGGAGCGGACCGTTACGCTTTTGCCGCAACCGGATTCGCCCACCAGACCGAAGGTAGAGCCGTGATCGACCACCAGGCTCACTTTGTTCAAAGCCTTGACCACCCCTTCGTAGGTGTAAAAGTTGGTCACCAGGTTTTCGGTTTCCAGCAATTTGGTCATTTTTCTCTTTTGTTTTAGACAGGATCTACAGGATTATTCAGGATTATTTTTATTTTTCATCACTTTCCAGAAGAAAGTGATGAAACCCAATCCCGCCTGACGGCGGGAAAAACCACTCAATGTATTTTAATGGCAGCAGCATACTTTCAAGTAACCAATATCATGGGAATTTAAATTATGTTTATTCGCCGAAGGCGATTGAGATTTTTGGCTTTCATCCGGAAAGCCAAAAAAATATCCAGTTAATCCTGTAAATCCTGTCCAAAAAAACAAATCAAATATTCTAAAATCCGCATTCAAATCATCTGCGTCTCAACTTCGGGTCGAAGGCGTCGCGCAAGGCATCGCCGATCAGATTCCACCCCAGAACAAACAGGACGATACAGCCGCCGGGAAAGACAATCGCATACCAGAACTTGAGCGGATCGTCCGGCGGGCCCACAATATAGTTTCTTGCCAGGGCAATCATCTGGCCCCAATCGGCAAATCCCTTGGGTGCCCCCAGCCCCACAAAGCTCATAAACGAGGCGGTGATCACCATGGAGCCCATGTCCATGGTTGCCAGGATCAATACCGGATAAATCGCATTGGGGATGATATGGCGCAGAATTATCATAACGTCGGACACGCCCATTATTTTGGCGGCCTGGACAAAATCCTGATCGCGCAACGTCAGGATTTCAGAACGTATCACGCGCACGTACCAGCGCCAGCCCACCAGCGCCAGGGCAATCATGATTTTGTCGAGACCCCGGCCGAAAGCCACCACAATGGTCATGGCCAGCACCAGGGTGGGGATGGCCCACATGATATCCACAATGCGCATCAACACCTCATCGACAATTCCGCCGTAATAGCCGGATATCGCTCCGAGAGTGACCCCGATCAACGCCGCGATGCCGACCACAAACAACCCGATTTTAAAGGCGGTCCGCGTCCCCCAGACCACGCCGTAAAAGATATCGTACTGGCCGGACGCGGTGCCGAAAATATGGGTTTCGCTGGGCGGTTTGGGAGTGGGCGAAAAGCCTTTGTGGGGCATCAGATAGGGGTTGTGGTCGTATTTCGGTGGTGCGATTTGCGGCGCAAAAACGGCCACGGCCGCGAAAAACAAAATCAGGGAAAACCCGATAATGGCCGCCGGGTTTCTGAAAATCCGGTGCAGCGTAAATTTAAGCTCACGCAGTCTGGGATGTCGTGTGGTCATATGTAAAACCGTTTCATTTGTTTGATTGGTTTGATTGGTTTAATTTGTTTATAAAGCGTCCTCGGAGACATAACCAATTGAACCAATTTAACTAATAGAACTAATTCAACCGTATTCTCGGATCAATATACGCATACATCATATCCAGCGTCAGATTGGTGATGACAAACACCACCGCCATAAACAGGCAAATACACAGCAGCACCGGTGTATCGAGTTGAATCGACGATTCGGCCAGCCACCAGCCGATGCCGTGGCGGTTAAAAACCACTTCCACAGCAATGCTGCCCTCCATGGACAGGGCCACCATCTGACCGGCCACCGTAATCACCGGCAACAAGGCATTGCGCCGGGCGTGCTTGATATAAACGGTTTTGTTATCGGCGCCTTTGGCTCTGGCCGTAATCACGTAATCTTTGGACAGCTCTTCGATCAGGCCCGAGCGCATCACCCGCATGTTTAGTGCCACAACAACGATGACATAGGTTAGAACCGGAAGAACCAGGTGGGACATCGCATCCAGGGTAACATCCCAGCGCCGGTTGAGGATGCCGTCAAGCGTGTATAAACCGGTGTAGCGGGTAAACGCCTCCGGATTGTCCATGATTGACATGGACAAATAGTCGCTGATCACACCCGGAGAAAAAATTTGAAAGTAGCCGTAAAAGACCATCAGCATAACCAGCGCAAAGAAAAAGGTGGGCAGCGACCAGCCCACAATCGCCAGAATTCGGGTCGAATGGTCGATCCAGGTATTGCGGTGGATACCGGATAAGGTCCCCAGCCAGATGCCAAAGATAATAACAATGGGGGCCGCAAACAGATTCATCTCCAGGGTGACCGGAAAATAATTCCAGAAGGCTTCGCCCACCGGCCGCGAAGCCACAAGGGACCAGCCCAGGTTGCCCTGGGATAGTTCTTTTACCCAGCGGAAATACTGGATGTAAAAGGGATCATCCAGACCGAACTGCTCGATGATCCGGGGAATGTCTTTGGCCTGCTGGGGAGAGGTGACGTAGGCGGCGGCTCTGCGTTCCGGGCTGAAGGTCATAAAGATGCCAAAAAGCAGCACCGATACCCCGAACAGCACCAATATCAAAAGCAAAAACCGTCGCGTAATATAGGCGAGCATAATTGTCAGGTTGAGCCGGTTGAGCCGGTTGAGCCGATTGAGCCAGTTAAGCCGATTAAGATAGGAAAAGGACTGGTGTTGTTTTTAACCGGCAAACGGGCTAACGGGCCAACGGGCTCAACCCGTATCATTTGATTATTATTTAAGATCGCTCCTACTTTTTGTAAAGACGTTTCAGGATCTCATTATCATCGGTAAACATGGCATTGGGGACAAAGCCGTGCACATAATCCCGGTAGGCGCGCACCACGATCTGCTGGTAAAGCGGAATGCCGATGGCATCCTCGTACCAGATTTTTTGAAGCTGTGAATAAATTTCCTGGCGCTTGCGGGGGTCGACATTTTCGATACCGGCGTCGCACAAGCCGTCAATTTTGTCGTTCTTCAGGCTCATAAATTTACCGTAATACCCATTTGAATGCATAAACGGATAGACAAAATTGTGCGGGTCGGCATAGTCCGCCCCCCAGCCGCTCAAAAACATCGGGTACTGAAAATCGCGGATTTTAACGACATAGTCTTTCCACTCGACATTGCGCACATCGATTCTGAATTTGGGATTCAGGGACATGATATTTTCAGCCAGCATCACGGCGGCCGCCTCACGCATTTCATTGCCTGTGTTGTGGGTGATGATCATCTTAAAGCCTTTTTCCCACACCTGGCCGTTCCAGGCCTGTTTCATATATTCAGCGGCTTTTTTCAAATCAAATTCATACACCGGCACATCGATGTGGTATGGCAGACCTTCTACATTCGGGCTGGTGGGCATGATGACCAGATCGTGGAAGACATCTTTTTTGTAAGTACTGCGGTCAAAAGCGTGCAAGAACGCCTTGCGCACATTGATATCGGTGAAAAAATCCGGCGGAATACCGTCTCCGTCCAGTTTGCCGCTGCCGATATTGGGGTTGCCGCTTGGGTTGATTTTGCGACAGAACATGCCGGCGGTATAAGACAACTGGGGCACCTCATAAATGCTGAGCGCCTTCATGGCCTTGACTTCCGGCACATAGGGTGTGTCGACCACAACGCGGTCGGCGTCGCCATTTTGAAGCATCAGCTTGCGGGTGCTCCATTCTTTGACATACTTGACAATTCCCGTTTTAATCTTGGCCGCGGGGCCCCAGTACCCGTCAAAGCGTTCAAAGATAAACTGTTTGGCCGGTTCCCACTGTTTCAAATGATACGGGCCGGTTCCATTTTCGATTTTTTGCAAGGGCTCGTGACCGGGTGCCGGATTGTTGTATTTAGCGGCATTTTTAATATTTCCATCCCAGCAGCCTGTGGCGATGGCCCATTCTTTGTCTAAAATGGAAGACGCCGTATAACACATAATACTCATTAAAGGCGGGTAGGGTTTGGGCAAATGGAAAACGACGCTGTCCCCTTTGGCTTCAACTGCCTGGTCGATGTTTTCAAACACACCGGGAATGATTTTGCCGTCTTTATCCCGTGTCGAACCATTGCCCGTCAGAGCTTCCAGCAACATCCACATGGGACCGCCGTCCTGGTCCACAATCATATTGCGCTTGAAGGAATAGACCACATCTTCCGGAGTCAATTCACCACCGGCGTGAAATTTTACGCCTTTGCGAATTTTAAACGTATAGGTTTTGCCATCTGCCGCGATGCCGCCGTTTTCCACCGTTGGAACTTCGGCTGCCAGCAGCGGTACAAATTTTTCCGTTGAACTGCCGTCAAAGAAAATCAGTGTCTCATACATATTCCAGATCCGCATGGATCCGGCAACATCGTAGGATGTGGCCGGGTCAATCGTCTGCACCGTCCGGTAGTCGGCCAGCACAAAGATATCCGGATTTTTAACTTCGGCTTTCGCACCGACCGCACACAGGATCAGTGCAAAGATGCTCAAAAGACACAAAAATCTTTTCATCTCAGACCTCCTTTCGGTTAGAAATTGATCTATTTTTTTATGTTTTATTGGGACCTAAATGTCAATCGATAAGATCTTGCTATGATCGATTTAAAAGGAGCTGTTGATATGAGATCATTATTAATTGACAGGGTTTTCCTGATCCCCTATTCTGACCTGTCCTGCAATCACACTGTTTAAAAACTTCCCAATAGCAGCCAAACGAGAGGGTAGAAATGACAGCCCCGTTTCCTTTTGAATCCATGCTGGTTTTCGGCTGGCTGGCAAGCATGCTGCTGATCGGCGTGCTGCTGAGAGCCAGGGTTCCCTTTTTTCAGAGATTTCTCTTTCCGAGCTGCCTCATCGGCGGCATCGTCGGCCTGATCCTTGTTAATTTCCGGGTTATCAATATTGCCGTTTCGGATCTGGAAATATTTGCCTATCATTTCTTCAATATCTCCTTTATTTCGGTCGGGCTGACCCACAGCACCGACCAAAAAGACAGCTCGCCCCGCGGCAAAGCGTTTATCCGGGGGCCGGCCTGGATGGCGCTGGTCCAGGGTTCGTGTTTTGGCCTGCAGGCGGCCGTGGGCGGTCTGCTGGTCATACTTTTCGGGGTCCTGGGAATGGAGCTTTTTCCGACGTTTGGTTTTCTGGCGCCCCTGGGATTTGAGGAAGGGCCCGGCCAGGCCCTGTCGGTCGGAAAAGTCTGGGAGGGTTTCGGCTTTGAACAGGCCGCCACAATCGGGCTGACCTTTGCTGCCATCGGTTACCTGTTTGCGTTTTTTGTGGGCGTGCCGATCGTCAACCGGGGAATCCGAAACGGGCTGGCCACTTACGGCGCGAAAGCGTTACCCCGGGACTTTCTCACCGGAATCATACCCCGGGACAAACAGACCGAAACAGCCGGTAAGCTGACCCTGCATGCAGGCAACGTTGATTCAATGGCGTTTCAGGCTGCCTTGGTCGGGCTGGTTTACCTCCTGACCTACGGGTTCGTGAAATATACGGGGTTGCTGCTGCCGCCGGATGCCGCTAAGATTATGTGGGGATTTTTCTTTGTGTTCGGGCTTCTTTTTGCGATCTGCGTCCGGATGCTGATCCAAAAATTTGGTGCCCAACATTTGATTGACCCCGGCATCCAGCGCAGAATTACCGGATGGTCCATCGATTTCCTGATCGTGGCGACGGTGATGGCCATTCAATTTCTGGTGGTATGGAAATATGCGCTTCCCATTTTCCTGATTTCAATCCTCAACGGCGTTTTGACCACGATAATGGTTGTTTACCTGGGAAAGCGCCTGTGGGACAACAACCTCGAAAGAACGGCCGCTGTCTACGGGGCGGTAACCGGAACCGTCTCCTGCGGGCTTTTACTTTTACGGATCGCAGACCCGGATTTTAAGACTCCGGTGGCCATCGAAATCGCGGTGATGAATGTCCTTTCCATCGTGCCTATCGGCGGTTGTTTGCTGCTGGTGAATGCCCCGGTCTGGTGGAACTGGGGGGCTGGGGCCACCTCGCTCGTCTTTCTGGGCGTGATGGCAGTGGGGCTGGCGCTGATTCGCGCGCTTAAATTCTGGGGGCCAACTATATGAGGTGTCAGGTGTCAGGTTTTGAGAGGAGCGAAATGACTGCGAAGAACTATTTGGAAGTCGAGGAACTTGAGGTCTATAAAAAATTGTGCCGGTTGCACATTGATGTTTGTGATTTGACACACACCTGGCCCCAAGAAGAGAAGTACGAGTTGGGAAGTCAGGCAAGGCATTCGTCAAACAGCGCACCTGCCCAACTTGCCGAGAAAAATGATGATCGGCATATCCGTAATAAAATTGAAGGCGTAAATCGCAGCCGAGGTGAAGCAGCTGAGACAATTCATCACCTGTTTATGGCTAAACTCAAAGGATATATCTCCGAAGAGGTATATTTAAAATTTCGGGGCCTTTGCAAAGAATGCATTCGCATGCTCAATGGATCAGAGAAAACATTGGAGCGGAAGATCCCAGAACGAGAGCAACGCTGGCAAATAGCAGAGGAACCGGAAGTGTTTGGCTCAAATGATGAAATTCTCCCGCATGGATGGCCAGCGGTTACGGAGTAAGCTTTAAGCTTGAGTGTTCGGGTTTCGAATCCTTTGTTCTTCGAGCCTGACACCTGACACCCGAAACCTTATAGTATGCCCTTGGTACTTTGTGCAGTTATGGTACCGGTGTGAAATATTAAAAGTAAAACGGAGGATGGAGAATGGGACAAATCTCGCTGCCCAAAAAAGGCATGCCAAAAGAAGACGTGTTGAACACCCTGAAGTCATTTAAATCCGATGATGTCAAATGGCATGACGGCCAGCTGTTCGGCCTGATTTACGGAGCCGGTCCGGAAGTCGAGGCGCTTGTAAAAGAGGCCAGCGCTCTTTTTTTGATTGAAAACGGCCTGAGCCCGATGGCCTTTCCGAGTCTGGTAAAAATGGAAACCGAAGTGGTTTCTAACGTCATCTCCTTGAGCGGCGGCGACGATGAAACCGTCGGAAGCTTTACCAGCGGGGGTACCGAAAGTATTTTTATGGCCTTGAAAGCAGCTCGCGATTGGGCCCGGCACACCTATCCCCGGATTAAGGCGCCTGAGATGGTGGTGCCGGTAACCGCCCACCCGGCCTGGAATAAGGCCGCGCACTATCTGGGACTTAAAATAATTATGACACCGGTAAAAGATGACCTGCGGGCCGATGTGGCTGCCCTGAAAAACGCGATCACGAAAAACACCATCATTTTAGGCGGCACCGCGGTCACCTATCCACACGGCATGGTAGACCCGATAGAAGAAATTGGCGCGCTCGCAGAGAAGAAAAACCTCTGGCTGCATGTGGACGCTTGCCTGGGAGGATTGATGCTGCCGTTTCTAAAACGCCTGGGACACAAAATTCCGCCCTATGATTTCAGCGTACCGGGTGTGACGTCCATCTCGGCCGACATCCATAAATACGCTTATACCCCCAAGGGGGTTTCAACCGTTATGTACCGCAACCGCGATTTTCGCAAATTTCAAATCTTTGCTTACGCGGATTGGTCCGGGGGCGTTTACGCAACCCCCTGTTTGGCCGGCGCCCGCCCCGGCGGCACGATGGCGGCCGCATGGGCGGTAATGCATTACCTTGGAGCGGAAGGTTTTATGGCGCTGGCGCAAAAAGCCCGGGCGGCCACTGAAAAACTCATAGAAGGAATCAACGCCATACCGCAACTATATGTTCTGGGGGATCCGGATGCGACCGTTTTTGCTTTCAGCAGCGACCAAATTAATATCTACGAGCTGTCGGCCCGGATGGCCGAGGTCGGCTGGCACATTGAAGCCCAGCAATTACCGCCCAGCCTTCACATGACGGTATCTCCGGTGCATCTGCCGGTTGCGGATAAATTCCTTGATGACTTGCGCCGTATCGCTCCTGAAGTCCCCCCGGCCGACTCCCAGGACCTCTCGGAACAGGCCGCCATGTATGCCATGCTGGGCACCATGCCCGATAGAAGTATGGCCAGGGAATTTGCCGTAGAATATATGAACAACCTGTACCGGGCGGTATAAAAAATTGCTTTACACAATCGCCTAACCCGAATTGAGGCTATCCGCCTGAAGACAATCAGCCCTCAGATTGCCTTTTGCCCAGAAATTCTTTGGTGTCTTGAGGTATAGAGGTAAATTGCAGTTGTGCGCGGTGTTCTGAAGCGGAACCGTCTGGTTTATCCTGGGGCAAAACTTTCGCATAAAATTCCGATAGCCCGCGGGCTTCAGAAGATACCAGTACGATTCTCAGGTTAGTAAAGTCCGATAGCTTTTCATCTAAAACCACTTCGGCCTCATTTCCTGCAAGGTGGGTAATGCGGCCGTCAATCGCTGTACCGGACACGGTTTTGCCTTCAACCAGAAAGCATTCAATTGGCAAGGGCGGATTCAGTTGGGTCAGCGAAACCGCTTCTTTTTCCGGCAAAAAAACCTGATAGGGATCACCGATACCGCCAACATCGTAAAGGCATACGGGCTGATCAAGTCCCTTGAATTTGACTTCCTTGGTCCCGATGATGCTGACCCGCGATTGCACTTTTTCATAAGTGCTGGGACTGATTAGAACTTGACCGCCAACGGTGAAAGACTCGATGCGATAGGCCGCGTTAATCGGCGTCCCAACGGCGCCATAGGAAGCGCGTTGCTCGGAGCCGATATTGCCGACCACCACCTCACCGGTATTAATGCCGATCCCCATATCAAGATTCGGCAGTTTGAGCCGGCGCTGCTCGGCATTCACCGTCACCATCGCATTTTGCATCTCGATGGCGCAGGCCACCGCCCGTTCCGGATCGTCATCGGCATACAGGGGCGCGCCAAAAAATGCCAAGATGCCATCACCCATAAACTCATTCACCGTCCCCCGATAGCGGGCAATGATTTCAACCATATATTCGAAATACCGGTTCATTATTTCGATAACCTCATGGGGGGAAAGCCTGGATGTGAGGGCCGTAAATCCCCTCAGATCTGAAACCATAAAAGTAACCTCGCGGTTTTCACCGCTCATTTTCAAGCCTTCGGGTGAACCCAGCAGTTCTTCAACCACTTCACTGCTGAGATAGCGGCCGAAGGTGTCGCGGATGAAATCTCGCTGGCGCAGGCTTTCCATCTTGGCCTTTTCTTCCAAAACGTAGCGGTAAACCACGATGGCAACCATGGCAAAACCAATAATCAACAGCGGACGAACAAGGTTAAAGATGACCTGCGCGTATAAAAAACTCAACATCGCGACACCAATGTAAGCTGCTGCAACAAAAGCCGTGCCCAGGGAAAAGGTCAGGGAAGAAAAACGAATTGAAAGCAAAAGGAGCACCGCTAACAGCAAGATCTCGATAAGCAGCATTTCCCATTCGGACAGCTCTCTGAGAAAGGATTCCGTCAGAATATTGTGAATCACATTGGCATGCACCCCGCTCAGGGGATAATTCGCATCGGTCGGCACCGGCCCGACATCCGTTGAGCCGGTGGACACATCCGAAATAATGATGATTTTGCCGTTTAGTTCTTCAGCCCAGATTTCCAGTTCATCACGATCGTCGGAGGCACGTAAAATGTCGGCAAAATTATAGTGGTCCATGCGCTCCCACGGACCAATATAGTTGACGATCATATTGTCATGGCGATCAATGGGAATCTTGATATCGTGAGGTTTTGAGCCAGGCAATCCCGGCCGGATGGCGTCCTGCAGGATAAGATGCCGTCCGGCTGCGAGCACAATTTTTCCCGGCGGCACCTGAAGATAGTCACAAATGACGCGCAGCGGCAAAAGCGGATAAAACGCATCTTCAAAACGCACCAGCAGCGGCACGCGTCGCAGAACACCATCGGGGTCAAATTTAACGCTCAGCGACCCCAGCGCACGGGACGCATTCGCCAGCTCGGCATAGGTGGTCAGTGGATTTTCGCCCACATAAAGCTTATCATCGACTGCATCCACACCAATATTCCAATAGGTCTGGAGCACATAACTACTGCCTTTTGAAGCAATTTTTTTGCGGATTCCCGGCTCACCGGGTTTTCGCAATTCCAGGGCCAGGCCAAAATAGGCATTGCCGGCTGCTTTGGCGGCTTGAATCAGTTCGTGATCATCCTGGGCATTTAATTTGGCAGCAAAAATGAAATCGTAAACCTGGGCAGCGACCTGCATGGACGCCAGATTGCGAATCAGCTGGGCAAAATGAAGCCGGTTCAGGTAAAGATTCTTTAACCGCTCAATACTGGTGTTGTTAAAATCCAGATGAACAACCGTGGGGTCGTAATCCGGACGAAGGTTTTCATTTCGCGATCGAAAAATGAAAAGTTGATCGATCGTCTGGGAATTCCAAATCTCGAAGACATTCGGCAAAAGCCAAAAACACAGGTGGGCCGCAAAAAAAGCGGATAGGATTAATACGATCGGAAGGCGTATGCTTCGCATTTTACTGATGGTCAATCGTAAAGGTCCTGCTATAAAACGTATCGGCTGAAATCTCTACGGCATATTTGGCAATGTCTCTAGCCCCTTCCGGCTCAGCCTTTTCGGTACCTCGCAAATTTCCGATAATGTTCACCGGCCGCTCGGCATAGGTTTTAAATTTCAGGTGTTGTTTTCTTAATTTGCGAATTTCGGTGAGAATTTTTTTGGCCAGCGGCGGCTTTTTAGCTTTATCGGCACTTTCATAGTCGTTGATATGCGCCTCCAATTCAGTCAGGCGCTTCACAGAAGCAAGCAAATAGAAGCGTTCTTCTCCGGTGTGCTCATCCAGTTCGAACCATTGATCATCGGTGGGGATATAGTGATCGCCGGCCACGGTGTATTCAGTGCTCAGTAACTGGAACCGTTTGGGAAACAATACGCTGAGTTCACCCTGTGAGCTGCGGTAGATCAGATAAACAAAACAGTCCTGGTTGACATTTATAAAAAATTTGATTTGATCGCCGGTTTTTAGAACCGTGTCACGCGTGACCGCTTCAAATTTGGATCCATTGGCTTTTTTCAGGGCGCCGAAAGCCCACTGAAATTTAATGCTGTCATCGGACGGAGGTGCAGTTTGCTGGGCGTGCACAGCCGCGTGGGTATCTAACAAAAAAAACAGACAGAACAGAGATGTTATAATGATACCAACCAACCGAAGTGTTTTCATTTGGCAGCCTCCATTTCAGTCAATACATCATTTAAGACCGGATCATTCGCCGAATATACTAAGAAAAAGAAATTTTGCTGTCAAAAGAAAAACTACGGCAGATGAATATTAGATGCTGCCCGAAAGCATTTCGTGGGATTAAATTTCTGGAGCACGTTCGATCACCCGCACATTTTTCCAGCGGCCCTGACGATAACGCCAAAAAGATGTGGCAAATAAAAAGAAAACAAACCCGGTGGCACAACTCCAGGCGTAATATAACCCGGCACCAAACACTTCCACGCCGATGTAAACCGGCAGGATCATAATAGCCAATGAGAGCACACCGATACTTAACATAATAAAGCGGGTATCTCCGGCACCTTTGAGCACGCCGATGCAGACCATGTACAGGGCATCGAAAAATATATAAGCCGCCACAAACCGTAAAAGTACGATTCCGATTGAAATGATGGGAGCAAAATTTTCCAACGCCAAATGTCGCGGTTGGAAAAGCTCGAGCAGGGGTTGTGGAAGAAACAAAAAAAGAATCAGCAAAATAAAAATATAGCCTAAAACAATATGAATCGTTGCTTTCGTGGCAGCAATCGCTTCAGCAACCCGGTTGCGGCCCAGAGCCTGTCCCACCAGCGTACTGGTGCCCAAAGAAAATCCCATCATCGGCATGAAGGCCAATGAATTGATTGAAAACACGATATTGGTGGCCGCCAGCTGGGTCTTGCCAATACGTCCCACCATAAAGATAAAGAAGGTAAAAGCGAAAATGTCCAGGCTAAACTGAATTGCACTGGGCAAGCCATAACGCATGAGACGGCTGAAAAGATCGCTTTCGAGCGCACGATGGGTCAGCACTTTAAAAGTGCGGTCATTTTCCCGTGTAAAAACCAGAAGCGTAAAAATAAGCGTGGCCAGCGACCAGGACATAACGGTGGCAATCGCGGCTCCCCGGATCCCCCATTCCGGGAAAATCCAGATACCATTGATCAAGGCATAATCCAAAGGGATATTGAAAAGGGTTCCGATCATCGTGATAATCATCACGAGTCGCGTATGGCCCCGCCCGCTAAAAAAGCAGGACAGTGTGGTTCCCACAATCAGGATTCCCGCGCCCAGGCAAAGGACTTTGAAATAAACAACCTCTAATACCTGCACCTCTATTGGATGTCCGCTAAGCCGAAAGAGCGGTTCAGCCAAAAAACTCAGAGCGGCCAGCGCCCCTCCTGAAAGAAGGGAGAAATAAATCCCCTGCCACAGGGCCGCACCAACCCGCTGCGGCTGGCCGGATCCACTATACTGGGCCACAAAGACATTTAGATATTGGGCGGTACCCAGAAAAAATGAAATCAACAAAAATGCGGTGATGCCCGCCGGCAGCGCAGCGGCAATGGCATCCAGTGAATAATTTGCCAGAAAAACCCGGTCGGTAAACTCCATGATCATCGTTGAAGACATACTGAGCACCAGCGGCACACTGACACGCAGGACTTTCCGGTAGGGTTTACTTTCTTTATGATCTGAAAACCGAGAATGCATTTTTCCTCGTCAAAAAATTAACCGTCGTCGTGGTTAAAAAGATGCTAAGCCATATCGTTAGTGCGGATAATTTGCAAGCGAGGTTTAAGGGGAAAAAGTGACTAAAGTGCACTAGAGTCGAGGAGTTGTGTCATTTTTAAATGTTTCACCGCAGAGACGCAGAGAGTGCAGAGATAAAATTTTTTTATAAAAAACCTCTGCGGACTCTGCGTCTCTGAGGTGAGCGATAATTTTAGTCACTTTCTTCTACTGCCAATCTGGTGATAGCCGTCCGCCGGCATCTTTGCGATACGGCATCCAGGTCAGACCGAAGGCTTCCAGCGTAATGTTGGTGCTTTGCGGTTTCACCGTAACCTCTTCCAGCTCTTCGGCAGCCGGATCAAAGGCGGCATCAAGGCTGTCGATATCGCTCTGCAGGCGCTCATCGAGTTCGCCCATTTCATGTTTAACGGCTGCGGCCGTTTCCTGGGCCCGGGCAACATCCATGCTTTCTTTGCGCATGCGACCGGCAGACTTGACAGCGGTCCCGAATCGTGTGGCCGAACCGGCGCTGACGGCCTTGCGGCCCAGAAATGCGCCCAGAATGGCGGTGCCAAAAGAAACCATGGTCTCCATTTTTTTTAATTTGACCTGCTCCTGTTCCCGCTGCAGCGCCTGTTCAGCGCGCATCAAGCGGCGTTGAAGCGTATTGTATTTGGCACTGTATTTGCAGCGCAGCTTTTCGACTTCCAGATCGCGCTTTTCCCGGGCGGCCTGAGTCAGCCGCGACAAAAACTCACTTCTGGATTCTTCAGGACCGCTGGTCAGCTTAAAACGTTTGGAGCGATAGAGGGTCAAGGGGCGATTTTGACGAACCCAGCGCAACAGATCTTTGTTCCATTTGCTGTAGGATTTGACTTTTTCCGCCGCCGACGGCAGC
>JBFFCW010000002.1:0-43361 GCA_041559695.1 Desulfobacterales bacterium | reverse complement strand
GCGTCGCCAGAGCTCTGGCGCTGCAACCCAAGCTGATCGTCTGCGACGAGGCCGTGTCCGCTCTGGATGTCTCTATACAGGCCCAGGTGATTAATCTGCTCAAAGATCTGCAGGATGAATTTGGGCTGACCTATCTTTTCATATCCCATGACTTAAGTGTGGTCGAACATGTCAGTGATCGCGTGGCCGTCATGTACCTGGGTAAAATCGTAGAGTTTGCACCCAGCCAAGCTCTTTACAAGACACCGCTTCACCCTTATACCCAGGCGCTGCTCTCGGCCGTGCCTGTCCCAGATCCATCTCGCAAAGCGAATGCACGCATCATTCTAAAAGGAGATGTCCCCAGCCCCATCGACCCCCCGCCGGGCTGCAGCTTTCACCCGCGTTGTCTTTTTGCCAAAGATATTTGCAGCAACAGGGAACCGGAATTCAGGGAAGTTCGAAATAAGCATTTTGTTGCCTGTTTCTTTGCCGGTCAGCTCGAATTAACACAGTAGCCTTTAGATATCTTTGAGGAGCTTATTTGCCGGCAATTCCTCCATAGCTTCGCTGAAGTCCTGTAACGCTTCGGACAGCGCCTGATAATCCTCGGTCCTGGCAACCGGTATATCGTCGGTCCCACTTTGATCAAGCGCTTCCAGAACGTATTGAATGGTCATCTTGTTGATGTCGCGGGCGGGTTGATAGGCGAATTTTTTATCGGCTTTCGTCTTGATTTCCGACGCCAGGCCGCTTTTGACCAAATCGGATAAAATATTATGCACCAGGCGAATCGGCATCTCAAGCTGCGCTGAGATCTGGGAATCGGAGAGAGGCCTGTCGCCATTCTCGAATTTTTTGATCAACAGATGAGCAATTTGCAAGGCCAGTAATTTCTTGAAGCCAGGACTGACCTTAAGACTGTCCGGCTCATACTCGTAGGTATCCACGTTTTGATTGGCAAAAGACAGTTCGGCGCCGAAAAGCACGATCCACCAGCTGATCTGAAGCCACATCAAAAAAAGCGGCAGGGCGGCAAAACTTCCGTAGATGGCGTTGTATTTTGCGGCACCGATTTGAAAGCTGATATAGCCCCATTGAGCAATCTGGTAAAGCGTTCCGGCAATCACGCCTCCGAGCAGGCCGGCCTTAAAATTGACTTTGGTATTGGGCATAATAATATAGAGAATCGTAAACAGGGCCCAGATCAAAACATAGGGTGTGAACTTCAGCAAAAAAGATATCAACGGGCTGATGACACCCAGCAATTCTACTTTCTGGGTAATCTGTGTGACCTGGGTTGTAATAAAAACCGTTGCGCTGCCGCTGATCAGCACCAGAATGGGGCTGATCAGCATAATCGACAGATAGTCACTAAATTTTCTGCCCCAGCTGCGGCTTTCTTTTATTCCCCAGATGTCATTTAAAGCCATTTCAATATGCCCGAGGACCTTGAGTACCGACCAGAAAAGAAGCAGCAGACCGATGCCGGCGAGGAGACCACCCCGGGTCTGCTCAAGCAGTGAATTCGAAAAAGAAATCACCTGACTTAAAACTTCTTCCTGGCCGGGAAATCGCTCGAAAAGCTGC
This sequence comes from Desulfobacterales bacterium, assembly GCA_041559695.1. Lineage (GTDB taxonomy): Bacteria > Desulfobacterota > Desulfobacteria > Desulfobacterales > JAHEIW01 > JAHEIW01. Next base: position 41,792 of record JBFFCW010000002.1, on the reverse strand, counting down.
TTTTCCAGCCGCCTCTCAAACCCGAAACCCTTGGCCACCCCAAAAAACATGGCAGCGACCGGAACGATCGAAAGCAGGGTGTAAAACGTCAAAGAAGATGCCCGCAGCAAACAGCGGTCTTCATCATAACCGCGAATCGCCAGAATAATGGTTCGTAGTTGCCTGAACAGAAATGATTTGCCGAACGGCAGATCGTCCAGCCGAATCCACCAGATATCAACCCGGATGAAAGAAAAAAAATTGGAAATCAGATCTCCGATACCCTGTTTTTTAGTGGGTTTCACTTGTTTCACCTAAAAATACGTCCGAGGTTTGCTGTCCGTCGTTCGTTGTAAAAAATTCGATGCCCAACGAACGACTAACAACGGACAACTGACAAGGTGGCAGAAATGCCGCCTTATTTTATGCTTTTTAACACCGCATAGGACTTCATAAATGTTGGGAAGCCGGCCGTCGGGATCAGCAGCAATAAGGCATGCTTGATTTCATCTTCGCCAACACCCGCGGCCCTGGCTTTTTGAAGATGGGTCTCCAGAGCGCGTTTATGGTTGCAGGCCGCCGAAATCGCGATTTTTATTAACCAGCGGCCTTTTTCAGACAAAGGCCCGCCCTTTTCATGAACTGCTTTCCCCAAAGCTTCATGTTTTTGGTGGATTTCGGGAAATTCGCTTTTAAACTAACTGAAAATGTTATGAATATCTTCCATGATGTCTATCCTTCAATTTAAGTATTAAGATAGAAAATTAAACAGATAAATCTTCTTTAGCGGCAAACCCCATTAATCCTACCTGCAAGCCGCCAGCAGAAGCAAACACCTTAATGCATTTTGAAAAAACGGCCTCGAGCATTGAAAGCATAGCAATATCTTTATCGGTTGTAAATAATGGATGCAATTCGACATTTATGGTTGATCCCCCTTTTGAGACCTAATATACAAAAGAAATTGAGGTGAGTTTATCAATGAATTCAAATTCTGAAATTTGGGTCTTTTTTTCAAAAGCAAACATGGCGAATTAGCTTAAATTAATTTTTAATATCTTCAACCACTTTAAAATTTCAGCATAAAAAAGGAGTTGACAAATGAAAGTTGCATTTATCGGTCTGGGAACAATGGGTGTGGGTATGTCTTTGAATATTCTCAACGCCGGTCACGAAGTCACCGTTCATAACCGCACCCGGCAAAAGGAAGAAGCCGTCGCCAAAGAAGGCGCCAATCGGGCGGAATCACCCAAAGACGCCGCTGAAGGCGCCGAGATTATTGTCACCATGGTAAGTGATACACCGGATGTTGAGGAGGTGGTTCTGGGTGCAAACGGGGTCATCCAGGGCGCTCCGCAAGGTGCGATTGTCATCGACATGTCCACCATCAGCCCGGCAGCCACCCGTCAAATGGCCGAAGAACTGAGCAAAAAAGGCATAAAAATGCTGGACGCACCGGTTTCCGGAGGGCCGGAAGGGGCCCAGAATGGAACCCTGGCCATTATGGTCGGCGGGGATGAAGCCGATTTCGCAAAGGCATTGCCCATATTGGAGATCATGGGAAAAACCGTCACGCATGTGGGGCCCATCGGGGCCGGACAGATTACCAAAGCGATCAATCAAATTATCATTTCCGGCACCTATCTTACCGTGGCCGAAGGTTTAACCCTGGGCATGAAAGCCGGCCTGGATATGGAAAAAGTAATCCAGGCGATCAGCGGCGGAGCGGCCAGCTCGTGGGTTTTGCACAACAGGGGAATCAATGTGGTCAACAACAACTACCCACTTGGATTCAGGGTCAAGTTGCACCACAAGGATCTTGGAATTGCGCTGGAAACGGCGCGGGAATTGGAAGTGACACTTCCGGCCACCGCCCTGGTAGAACAAATCGAAAATGGCCTCATTGCCAGAGGTTACGGCGACGACGACGTATCTGCCATCGGTCGCACGATTCGAGAGCAATCAGGTGTAATGAAGGACACTTAATGATGATAAAGCGCCCTTTATGACTACCAGAACCTCGTCGGCCCTGAATGCGCGATCCCCTTGCCTTCCCCGATGGAAAACTTAAAAGCCATTGTGGAAGCGGCTCACGAAGGTTACCAGGCGAAAGGACAATTGACAGAATCACCACAATCCGAAAATTGATTACAAAAAATACGCAGCCACTGCGCCTGGCTTGAAACAAATTCATACCGCTTTCCATAATAATGTTCCGAAATACGGAGGTGCGGCATAAGTGGTTGTATAAAAAAAACACCCGTATACCGCAACGTTTTTTTGACAACCACGATATAACCCAAGAATTTAAAAAATTGAGAGTTTAGAATCATGCCAATAGAAACAGTATTTTCGATGGATACATCCAGTATCAAGTACGGACCCGGCGCTACGCGCGAGGTCGGATGGGACATGGAAGAACAAGGTGCCAGACGGGTGATGGTCGTTACCGATCCCCATTTGGCAGACAAAGAACCGGTCGCAGTGACGCTTGAAGCTTTGCGCCAACATGGCATTGATGCGGTTTTATTTGATCAGGCCAGTGTTGAACCCACGGACATTTCATTTCAAGAGGCCATTCAGTTCGCCGCGGACGGCAATTTCGACGGCTTTGTCGCGGTCGGTGGGGGGTCCAGCATGGACACCGCCAAAGCCGCCAACCTGTATGCGACCTACCCGGCAGATTTTATGACCTACGTCAATCCGCCCATCGGCAAAGGCGAACCGGTCCCCGGGCCCTTAAAACCGCTGGTGGCGGTTCCGACAACGGCCGGTACGGGCAGTGAAACGACCGGAGTGACCGTTTTTGATTTTCTGGAAATGAACGCCAAAACCGGAATTGCGCATCGTGCCCTGCGGCCGATAAAAGGCATTGTCGATCCCAATAATACCCGGACGCTTCCCAAAATGATTGCCGCTTGCACCGGCTTGGATCAACTGACCCACGCTCTGGAATCCATGACCGCTTTGCCATACAACCAGCGTCAGGCCCCCGATCATCCCAGAATGCGCCCGGCATATCAGGGTTCAAATCCCATCTCCAACATCTGGGCCTCCCGGGCAATTGAGATGATTTCCCAGTACCTGATCCGGGTCATTGAAGATCCTTCCGATGACGAAGCCCGCGGAGAGGTGCTGCTGGCAGCCACCTATGCCGGCATCGGCTTCGGCAATGGCGGGGTTCATCTGGCACACGGCATGTCATATTCGGTTTCGGGAATGGTTCGCGATTATGTGCCCGAAGGGTATCCGCCGGGTCACCCGCTGGTTCCTCACGGAATGGCGGTTGTCCTGAACGCGCCGGCGGTTTTTCGATTCACGGCTTCGGCGAACCCCGCACAGCATCTGCACGCCGCCAGACTGATGGGCAAGGATGTTTCCGGAGCCTCACCTGAAGACGCCGGTGAAATCCTGGCCGACGCCATTGTGGAGATCATGCGCAAGGTTGGAATGCCCAACGGGCTCAGCGCCGTGGGTTATGGTCCGGATGATGTCGACAAACTGGTGGAGGGAACGTTGCCCCAGCACCGGGTGACCAAACTGTCGCCCCGGCCGGTGAGCGCTGAGGATTTGAAACAGTTGTTTCTGGACTCACTCACACTTTGGTAGGACATCGGGCCCATCGGCCCGTTTTCGTTATTGTTTATTGGTTGTTCGGTTATCTGCGGGTATTTTCATCTTTTTTAAATAAGAAATTAACCTCCAATCAAGCGCAGGAGTTAAAAAGGATAAAAAAATTGATCCTGGGTTTTTTACAAATAACAAACAAGGAATAACAAAATGTCGGCTTATAAGCCGACATTTTTCTGAATGAGGTAAAAGCGGCCGTCTTCAGTTTTAGCGACGATATTTTCCACAATGAGATGGTCAAGGGCCTGGGGAAGGTGCTGTCGCAGGCCCATCCTTAACGGATTTCTTTGGGTATAGGGAAGCTCCACAGCCGAATGGGCACTGTACGCCCCTTTTTGTTTAAGATCATCGATGATGACGATAAAGGCGCGTTTAAACCGCCAGGCATGATACTTTCGCGTCATGGTAACAACCAGAATGAGGGCAGCGATACCGAGTATAAGTTGTGTTGTTTCCGACATTTTAACTTGAACCCGATTAAAGAGGAAATGTAGATTGATTTTATAAATTTACATCGCGCAAAGCCGCGTGCTGCGCCATCGCCGCTGAAAGTGGCGGCGGGGATCTTTAACCTGGCGCATCAGTTTCACAGCGGCCGGAGGCATAAACGCATTGCGAATGTTATATTTGGCAATCAGGCGGAAGGCTTCTTTCCGGTCATTTTTTTTTAGCGCGCTGCACCAGAACGGGAATACCATGCTGCCAGCTGGGAAAGCGCACATCAATCAGGCCGCCGATTCAGGCCCAATCCGCCGGCGTCCAGAAGAAATCTTTTGGGAGAATAAATCCATTTATCTTCCGGTGTACATCTTTTCCTGAACATGGCGGACCGCAAAATTAAATTCACCCCCAAGGGTTATCGCCGCTGCAGCAGCTGCAAATTCTCTGGCACTGTGAATGCCGGCCATTTTTAGGGCCTCTCTGGCCATGGGCGATATAATGCCTTCCGGACTCGAGGTAATACCCACCTCAACATTGGGCAACTCGACACCAAAGATCAAATCCGTTCCACGGCTATACGCATATACCTTTTGATAACATGAAACCAGATACGGTCTGGGGTTGTTTTTCATCGTTCGATAAAAGGCGGGGATAATTTCCCCTCCCATACCGGTGTAAGCCGGCCAGCCAATTTCTTCCAAGACGCCTTGTCGGTCAAGCTCGATGTAGGAAAGAAAATCATCGATCGGACGCTCGATCAGTTTTTCGAAATCTTCAACCGGAATAACCTGTTGCGCGGATACGTAGCGTCCACGCCTATTTCGCGGAGACGGTTTGAGATCACCGTCTCTGCCCATACCGACGACAGACAAGCGACATTTGATATTTTTCTGAGCGAGTAAATCATCGATCAGATTTTTCGCCAGACCCACCGCATGAGACGTTTGGCCATGGCCGCGGTGATCGGAAAACCGGGTGTAAAAACAACAATGTAAAATGCGATCGGCATGATGTTGTTTGTACAAAAAATCAACATCAAATACCTCTCCGCTCCATTCGGCAAGATGCGAGCGCGTCATCTGTGCGATGACATCGGAAAGATTTTCTTTGATCAGCGACCGGGCTTTTTCGCGCTGGCCCTCGGTATCAAACACAAACGCTAAATTTCTGGCGGCACCCCCCCAATCGGACACTTTCACCTCGATGGGGCCGTATTGGTTGAGCCGAAAGCATCCCACACTGATACCCAGGTGCCCGACACCCGGGCCCCAGCAGAGAATGTTTTGAAAGGTTTTTTTGACTTCCCCGCTAACGGTGACTTCCCCGGCATAGCTATAATAATCTTCAACCCCGCCGATGTAGTTGTTGACCAGTGGCCGGTGTCGCTCGTTTTCGGGCAGCACTTCCAGCGATGTTGCGCACATGCCGCACCGCACGTAGGTATCATCCGCCGCCAAGGTCCAGAGCGTGCCATCTTTTGGACACCGGTAACCCGTATGATACGGGTTTTCAGGGAGGACAATGTGGTACAATTTATGACCGCTTTTCTCTTCGACAAAGGCACGCCGGGCCATGGTCCCCACAACGATATTCTCAGGCGCCGCAATACCCATTTTTGCCGCCTCATCATCGGCCTTCCAGGGAGGGATTTCACCTTTGATCATCGCATCTTTGATCTTTTTGACGACATCATCCCGGTCCATTGCTTCCTCCTTCGTTGCTCTCTTTCCGAATAAGTTACTGTCCAAATCCGATAATATTTTTTTTGCAGGCCGATGGGCCCACGGTAAATCCCCCAAAATTCAACATAAATAGATGGCTATTCTGATTCCCGCGGACGACCCGCCCTGTTTAGCATGATTAATCGATTTCAAACAACTCGTTTTTCGCTTTTGGCAAGCGCCTCCTTTAAAGATTGACAGCATATGTTTATTTCATAGCGGAATTTATGCAAGAGTTAAATTAGGTGAAGGCGGTTACAGTATATTTTCAGCTCCCGAAAACACGCAGGCCAACATCAAAGCAACAGAATGAGGGGATTGGAATTATTTAACGAAGTAGCCGATAACTGCCATTTCAGCTATATCCGTTTATGATGACCGCTAGAAATTTCAAGAAAAGTGCCATTGACACGGCACAATATTTCGTATACGTATAATCCGTATACGTTATAAAAAGGCGGGCAAAAATGATGCTGAATACACTTAAAGAATGCCCATATTATCTGATATCACGCGTCGGCCTTTTGGTGACGGCCGCTTTAAAAAAGGAATTCGCATCCTCAGGGGTTGGGCAGGTAAAACCGGCGTATTTATGCGTGCTGATGAGCCTGTGGCAGGCGGATGGGTTAAAAGTGATCGAGCTTAGCAAAAAAGCAGGGCTGGAACCTTCAACCATGACGGGCTTGTTGGATCGCATGGAACGCGATGATTTGGTTGCGCGCACGGCAGATCTCACTGACCGGCGGGTGCTGAGGATTAATTTAACAAAGACCGGCCGGCAGGTGCGCGATCCGGTGCTAAAAGTGGTAGAGCGGGTGATAACCGAAGTCTTTGACGGCATCCCGCAGGAGGATATCTCGCAAACTAAAAACTTATTGCGCCATGTACTCACCAATGCGCATGAAGAAAATATTTAAAATCCTTTTTTTTAGCTTTTATTCGCATTGAACCTTACATCCCTATTGGTTAAAGCGTCTTGCTCTTGAAACACAATGAGGAGCCGAAACGGATATGCCAAAAAATACTGAAAAAATAGGTTATGCCTGCGCCTATACCCCGCTGGCCCTAATCGATGCGGCCGGCTACACGCCGTACCGCATCCTGCCGATGAGCGATTGCCCGGATCAGGCCGGGCAGCTGCTGCACGACAATCTCTGCCCGCATGTCAAACGCATCCTGGATCGCGCCATCAGCAAGGATCTTCCGGATCTTCACGGCGCGGTTTTCATGAACAGCTGTGATGCCATGCGGCGCCTGGCGGATGCCTGGAAGCGCGTGCGCCCCGCGGACAGCATCATATTGCTGGATTTGCCCGCTACCGCGGACGATGCCGCAGTTGCTTATTTTGCCGGGGAGCTGGCCCGTCTGACCGAATCGCTTTCGGAATGGAGCGGGCGCAACATCACCAACAGCGATATAGAAACAAGCATCGAGCAATATAACCAGCTGCCGCCCCTTTTTAACCGATTGCGCGAGCGCTTACGCCAGGGCGTACTGGCAGGCGGCAGCACCAGAATGCAAACGTTTTATAATGAAGCGATGATGGCGCCTTTTGAAAAAAGCGCACGAAGCCTGAAGCAGGCGCTGGCCGAACCGGAGTCAAAAGACCCGCAAAGCAACGGAATCCCTGTTTTTCTTTTCGGCAATGTTCTGCCGGACCCGGAAGCACTGACGTTTTTCGAGTCCTGCGGCGCCCGGATTATCGAAGATGATCTTTGCACCGGTTCAAGATTATTCACACCGATAGAATTGGGTGAGAACCAGGATTTAGTGCTGCAAATTTCCCGCAGCCTGTTGACCCGGCCGCCCTGTGCGCGGACATTTGACCCTGGCCAACCGCTGAAAATGGCCGAAGACATCCTGACACGCACCCGGGCTTCGGGCGCCAGAGGCGTTATCGGCCAAACCATCAAATTCTGCGATCCCTACCTGGATCGCCTGCCGGCGGTACGCGAGACGTTGCGCCAAGCCGGCATTCCGTTATTGCTGCTCGAAGGCGACTGCAGCCTGCGATCCATCGAACAGCAACGAACCCGAATCGAAGCGTTTATCGAAATGCTGGATTAATTGTAAGAACCTAAGATAGCGCGCTGAAACGATACAGATTTATCTATCACGAAAGCACAAAATAATATAAAACACGAAAAAGAAAAAAAAATTCGCGCTTCCTATATTTCGTGTTTTCGTGAATAAATTATAAGGCATTGCCGGATAAAGCTAAGTTGTAATTTAACCTGAATTTACAAAAAAGGCGAAATCTATGATGTATCAATACTTTAAAGACATGGCAGATGGAATTGAAGCCAAAATTTTGCAAGATCCGGATCTACCCAATCCCCGAAAAAAATATGCGCTGGAAACGGCCCGGCTCGGCAGTCGCCTGTACTCCGGTAATAACACGGTTGCCTGGTGCGGCCTCGCCGTCCCGTTTAACCTGCTCAACGCCATGGGTATCACCTCCTGCTTTGTTGAATTTGTGGGCGCCGTGCTGGCCGCAACCGGAACGGCCGATCCCTTTCTGGAAGAAGCCGAGCAGGCCGGCTTCGTCGGCGATACGTGTGGATACCACCGTTCGGTCATCGGGGCCGCCCGCAAAAAAATCATGCCCGAGCCGGATTTTCTGATCGCCACCACCTGCCCCTGCTCGGGCGGAATTGCCATCATGGAAAATCTGGCAGACCTGTTCGACAAGGACCTGTTCGTTTTGAATGTGCCCCAGGAAGACTCCGAACAGAACGTCGCGTATCTCGCCGACCAGATAAGGGATATGGTTGAATTTGTTACCCGGCACACGGGTGAGCCGCTCGATGAGGACAAACTGCGCCAGACCGTTGAAAGCACAAACCGCACCCGCAAAATAATGAAAGACGTATATCAACTTGCCCAAAACATCCCCTCGCCCACCGACGGCCGCCTGCTCACGAATTTCGGGCTTGTCATGCCATTATTTTGCGGCACTGAGGCTGCCGTTGAAATTGCCCGGGCCTATAAGGACGAATTCACTGCCCGAGTGGATAACGGCATCCCGGGCGTACCCGGTGAAAAGCTGCGTTTGTTATGGATTCAAAACCGTATCCAATTTAACAATCCGCTGGTCGAATTGCTGGAAAAAGAGTACCGGGCCAATATCGTATCGGACGAATTAAATGACATCTTCTGGGATCCCATTGACCCGCAAGACCCGTATCCCGGTTTGGCCCGCCGGGCCATTGCCATCCCGCTTAACGGCAGCATTCAGCGCCGGATTGAACACCTCCAGAAATTGGCCCGGGCCTACAGCCTGGACGGTGCCATCAACCCCTGCAACTGGGGCTGCCGCCAGGGCACCGGCGCCAGGGGGCTGATCAGCGAGGGCCTCAAAGAAATCGGCGTGCCGGTATTGAACCTTGAAGTGGATTGCGTGGACCAGCGTAATTTTGCCGAAGGCCAGCTGCGAACCCGCATCGAAGCCTTCGTGGAAATGCTTCACAGCGACCTCGCCCGGCACCGTGATGAGTAAAAACGGGCGCCAAATTCTGACCTAAAATTATAAATATTGACACTGTAACAACCTTCTATATAGAAACTAGTTCATCTTAAAAATCAATATATACATTTTCGAATTATGATAAATGAGCCCATAAGGACACTGCGGGTTGAGTGCGTTGGTGTCTGATCTTTAAACGACTTTAGGAAAGATGAAAAGAAAAAAAAAGATTGCCCATCCAGGAACAATAATCGGTTGGAAGGAATGGATCGGGCTGCCGGATCTGGGCATACCCGCGGTTAAGGCCAAAATCGACACGGGTGCCCGCACCTCCGCATTGCATGTATTCGATCTGCAGGAGTTTGTTGCAGAGGGCCGGCAAATGGTGCGATTCGGCATCCATCCGCTGCAGCGCCGAAAAGATATCCTAAGGTTTTGTGAAGCACCGGTGTTAGAGAAGCGCCGTGTAAAGGATTCAGGCGGCCATATTGAGAAACGTTATGTAATTCGGACGACAGCAGTAATGGGAGCCGTGAGTTGGCCGATCGATATTACACTGACAAACAGAGACCTGATGCTTTTCAGAATGCTGCTCGGACGCAAGGCCGTTGAAAACAGATTCCTGCTAAATCCGGGTCGATCCTACCTGACCGGACGATCATTGACAAAAGCATACAAAACAAAAATAAAAAAAAAGGCAACAAAATGAAAATCGGCATACTTTCGCGCAAATCTGAGCTCTACTCTACGCGGAGCCTCATTGAAGGTGCCAGGAAGCGAAATCATGAAACCCACGTCATTAACCCCCTGCGCTGCTACATGAACATCACCTCACATCACCCGGCCATTCATTACAAAGGCGAGCAACTGGAAGGCTTCGATGCCATCATCCCGCGCATCGGCGCCTCAATTACGTTTTACGGCACCTCGGTGGTGCGGCAGTTCGAAATGATGGATGTCTTTTGTCTCAATGAATCGGTTGCCATCAGCCGCTCGCGGGACAAATTGCGGAGTATGCAGCTGCTGGCCCGCAGAGGCATCGGCCTTCCGGTCACCGGTTTTGCCCATTCAACCAAGTTTACCGATGATCTCATCAGGCTTGTTGGTGGTTCACCATTGGTAATCAAGATGATCGAGGGCACTCAGGGCGTCGGTGTTGTGCTCGCCGAGACCAAAAAGGCAGCCCAGAGTACGATCCAGGCATTTCGCAGCCTTAAAGCCAATATTCTGGTGCAGGAATTCATCAAGGAGTCCAGCGGGACCGATATTCGCTGCCTGGTCATTGGAAATAAAGTTGTTGCCGCCATGATGCGAAAAGGGCCTGAAGGTGAATTCCGATCCAACCTCCATCGTGGCGGTCGCGCCGATAAAGTGCGCATTACCCCTGAAGAGCGTTCCACAGCGGTCAGAGCGGCCAAAATCATGGGGTTAAGAGTCGCCGGCGTCGACATGCTCAGATCAAACCACGGGCCGGTCGTCATGGAAGTCAATTCATCACCCGGATTGGAGGGCATCGAAAAAACCACCGGTAAAGATGTTGCGGGTATGATTATCGAATACATCGAAAAAAACGCCGGGCCCGGAAAAACCCGAACCAGAGGGAAAGGCTGATGCGACCGCCTCTATCATTGGCGGGTTCAAAAATAACGCCCGGCCGGCAAGCCACGATCCATGTTCCCGTGGCGCGCCTGTATACGCACACCCAAATGACGATGCCGGTTCACGTCATTCACGGCCATAAAGAAGGCCCGCGCTTGTTTGTCAGTGCTGCCATTCACGGAGACGAGATCATCGGCACTGAAATCATCCGGCGGCTGATGAAACTCAAAAAAATTGCAAAACTGAAAGGTACGCTGATTGCGGTTCCGGTGGTAAATGTGTACGGATTTCTGAAGCAGTCGCGTTATTCCCCCGATCGCCGCGATCTCAATCGCTTCTTTCCGGGCTCGGAAAAAGGCTCCCTGACATCGCAGCTGGCGGACATATTTATGGACGAGATCGTGGCCAACAGCACCCACGGTATCGATTTACACGCCGGTTCCAATCACCGTACCAACCTTCCTCAGATTCGTGCGAATATAGAGAATCCGGATACACTGCGCCTGGCCGAAGCTTTTGGAGTTCCGGTTATTATTAATGCCAGCATTCGCGATGGTTCCCTTCGGCAAGCGGTTGCCGAAAAGGGCATCCCTTTTCTGTTATACGAGGCGGGTGAGGCGCTGCGCTTTGATGAAGTCGCCATTCGTGCCGGAATTAGGGGTATTCTATCGGTGATGGAAACCATTGGGATGCTCAGGCCCAGCCGGGCACGCAAAGTGACCATCGAGCCGCTGATCGCTGAAGCCACCACCTGGATTCGCGCACCGGCCTCCGGCATTCTGCATATGAATGTCCCGCTTGGCGCCAAAGTCGGCAAAAACAAAAAGATCGGAGAAATTGCAGATCCCTTCGGCGGCCCTGAAGCAGCGATCGAATCGCCCGTGTCCGGGATGGTCATCGGCCGGCTGAATTTGCCGCTCGTTCACCAGGGCGATGCGGTCATTCACATCGCCCGAATCGATCGGCTTGCCGGCATTGAACCCATTATAGCGGATTTTAAAGAAGATATTATTGGTGAAAGTTAGAAGCAGAGCTGGACTTCGGCAATAAATTAATATTTCCAAAATCGGAAGATATCCAATAGCACGCAATTATCTTTAATGTGTAAGCGGCCAGAAAAGTGGCAGGATAAACATAATAACAATCAAAACGACGATTGTCAGTAATCCGCCGACTTTGAAATAATCCATAAACCGATAACCTCCAGGCCCCATCACCAGAATATTGGCGGGGTGTGAAATGGGTGTCATAAAACTGGCAGATGCCGCCATGGCAATTGCCATTAGCAGGGCATTGGGAACCATCCCCATATTCGCTGAGGTGCTTAAAACGATGGGCGCCATGAGCACCACCAATGCGGCTGTCGGCACAAAGCAGGTCGCCAGAAAGGTGAGTGCCACCAGGCCCAACATTACCGCCCGGGGGCCGTACGGGCCGACAAAAGTGACGACGCCTTCTGCAATCAGCCTGGCAGCTCCGGTTTGATCAAGCGCGGCTCCGAGCGGCAGGAGCCCGGCAATCAGAAAAACGGCTTTCCATTCAATTTGGCGATAGGCTTCATCCATGGTAATACAGCCGAAGACGACCATCAGCGCCGCACCAATTACAGCAGCGATGTATATCGGCACCCATCCGATAATTACCGGCAACAAGACACCGACCATAATGAAAATTGAAAATTTCATCTTCTCCAGTCGCAGCTCTTCCTGGGCGGTTCCCGTCAGTACGATAAAATCGGGCTCACGACCCAGCATGCGTAATTTGTCCCGTGGGCCAAACAAAAGTAAGGCATCACCGAAGCGCAGGGCCATATCCCGCAAGTTTGACCGGTAGACCTTGCCCTCGCGCCATATGGACATCACGCTCAAACCGTATTTTTCACGGAAATTCAGCTGGCGCAGCGTCTTACCCACCAGTCTCGTTTGCGGTGAAAGAATCGTTTCCACCAGTCCGCCATTGCCCGAAACCAATGCTTTGATGTCCGGACGGGTCCGTCGTTCGATGATCAGCTTTTCAAGCTCTTGTAAGATTTCAAAATCCGTCAGGCGACCCTCGACCACCAACCGATCATTGGCCTGCAAGGTTTCCCCGGGTTCCGGCATCAGGATTGGATCGTCACCCCGCAGAATGCCCAGAACTCGGCTGCCGAGGCTTTCCCCCAGCCGGCTTTCTTTCAGGCTTTTACCAATCATGGCCGAATCCGGTGGCACGGTCATGACCATCAGGCGTTCGTGCAGGTGATAGACATCGATAAGCTCCGACCGGGAAACGAACCTGAATTGCTCGAATCCGGAAATATCTTTAAAGTCTTCCAGGCGTTCATGATGTCCGGCAATCAAAAGCACATCTCCTCGCTCCAGCGGTATGTCCTGGAGATTGGTGCGCCTGACGCCGCTGCTTCGGCGAATCGCCAGCACATTGGCTTCGAACCGGCCGCGAAAGCCGATGGAATTAAGCGTCTTGCCGATAAAAGGAGAGTTTCCCGCAAGGGTTATTTCTCCAATTTTGATGTCACCCGAATAGGGCTCCTGGATATCGATTCCCCCCTTATCGGCAATTAGCTGCCGCCAGTTCTTTAATTCTTTTAAGTTTTCGATTCGGCCCTCCACCATCAACTGATCTCCGGTCTGCAAGGTTTCGGTGGGTCCCGGTGCGGATCGTATCTGGTTATTGCGAATGATGCCGATCACGTTCCAGCCTAAAGCCGATCCCAGTCGACTTTGGGCGAGCGTTTTTTTAATGAGCATCGAGTCGGGCGGTATGCGGATATTGAACAACTGCTCGTCAATGTCATCTTCACCACCCCAGTCGATGGTTTTATTGCGGGTTAATTCTTTGGCAACATCACGCCGCGGCAAAATACGGCGCCCAAAGAGAACCATAAATGCAGTGCCGGCAAGCATAATCGCCAGCCCGGCGGGTGTAAAATCGAAAAACGTAAAAGACTTTAATCCTGCATCCCGCAGGGCCTCACTGACAAGGATGTTGGGCGGTGTCCCGATCTGCGTGGTCAGCCCTCCCAGCAGGCTCCCATATGCCAGCGGCATCAGGAGCCTTGACGGCGCACTTCCCGTGTGGCGGGCAATATCCATGACCACCGGAAGCATTAGCGCCGCCACGGCCACATTGTTCATGACAGCGGACATCACACCGGCGCTGACCATGATAACGACGATCATGCGGGTTTCACTGCTGCCCGCCAGTCTCAAAACAAAGTCGCCGATGGCATTGGCAACCCCTGTGCGGGTTAAGCCCCCGCTCAGAATAAATACTGCCCAGATCGTGACGACGGCCGGGTTACTGAAACCCGTCAGGGCTTCAGCCGGCGTTATCAGGCCGGTCAGGGTAACCGCCCCAAGCGACAGCAGGGCGGTGACCTCCATCGGGATCCATTCCGTAATCAAAAGAATGACGGCGACGATCAGAATGGACAGCACGAGGATGATTTCCGGTGTCATGATATCTGGCCCCTATCATTAAGATATGAAAAGTGAAAACCGGTTGCAATTTTAGTTAACATGTTGCGAAGATATTTAAACAAGGACAGTAATCATCAAAACACATCGGGCAACCCCTTTTAACGGTAAAAAAAGGGTTTCGGCCCAGAACCCGGGCCGAAATTCCGCTGGCAATTCTGGAGGATTATTTAGAGGGATATTGCAATACAGCGGTGAGTCAATTCGTCATTCGGCAGTTCGAAACGCCCGCCAGATAATGACTATTCGGGATTATCTTTGATATTCAAACTCTGTCAACTGCCTGTTTGCAAAATCTTATCCTTTCCCTACAACCACCTTTTTCGTTTGAAATAAAACATCATGCCGGAAAAAATGACAATCAGCAAAATCCACAGAACGGGGTAAGACCATTTCCACTCCAGCTCCGGCATAAATTTAAAATTCATCCCGTAAATGCCGGCCACGAACGTCAGCGGTATGAAAATGGTGGCCATGATGGTCAACACTTTCATGACCTCATTCATTTTATTGCTCACAGTGGACAGGTACAGATCCATCAGACCCGAAATGATATCTCGAAAAGATTCGATCGTATCGATGACCTGAATCGTATGATCATACACATCACGGATAAAAACTTTATTGGCTTCCTGAACAATAGCAGATTCTGTCTTTTGCCAGGTACTCAGGACCTCCCTGATCGGCCAAACCTGCTTGCGGAAATAGATCAATTCTCTTTTCAGATCATAAGTGGACTGTAGAATCTCCGGCGTCGGTTGTCCAAGGAGCCGCTCCTCGAAGTGCTCGATTCTATCACCTATTTTTTCAAGGATTGAAAAATAGTGGTCAACCACGGCATCAATAAGGGCATATGCCAGATAATCGGGCCCAGATTTGCGAATATGAACCCGTCCCTTGCGGATACGCTCGCGCACAGAATGGAAGACATCTCCTTCAGTCTCCTGGAAGGATAACAAATAATGGGGCCCCACAATCAGACTCACCTGCTCGGAGGTGATATGCCCGTTCGTTTCGTCAAACTTCAGCATCTTAAATACAATATAAATGTATTCTTCGAAATCTTCTACCTTCGGCCGCTGACCGGTATTGACGATATCTTCCTGAGTCAGCGGGTGAATGTTGAAATGCGTGCCGATTTTTTCAATCAACTCGACCTCATGAAGCCCGTCGATGTTGATCCAGCTAACCGGCGGCGTGTCTTTAAAGGCAAAAGCGTCTTCAATGCGTTTTAATTTCTTTTCTTCCAGACGAGCCTGATCGTAACCCATCAGGGTGATCCTGGCAGTCTCGATCTTCTGTTCTCCGACATGTACCGGGATCCCCGGGGACATACCGGCCTTTTTGGATGACTTCTTGATAAATTTGGCGGTTCTTCTCATTTTTTTTTGCATGTTTTTTCATCTCCTTGCCGGTCACGGATCGCTTTTATTTTTGGTTGACGGATTTTAAAAGCTCAACACAGGCTTCCAATGACGCTATCGAGGACATGATGACTTTGCGCTCCGTGCTTACATGTGCCTGCTCAAAAAAATCGGGTGGTAAAATCGTGTAGTTAATCTGAATCTGTTTAAGCATATTGTTGATCTGGTTAATCGAGGTTTCCAGGCTTTCAATTCTGACTTCATAAAATTTTTTGCGGTTCTTTTCCCTTAAATCACCAAAAAGGATCAACAAGTCACGATTATACTCCAGGATTGCGGTGACGGTTGTGATCGCCAATTGAGAGGAAAGAAAAAGGTTTTTTTGTTCGTTGTAATTTTGATTGGCCCCGGCGGATGCATCCAACTTGCTTTGAATGTCTTCAAGTATGTTAATATAGGTAGACAATTTACCAATTGCGGACTCCAGATCAGGCTGAATATCCGAGAATCGAATCGGCTTTTCTTTCGAAAATAATGGGCAGGGGCTCAAAAAGACTGCCAAACAGATCAAAAAAAGCAAGACTTTTTTCATTTTTTTCATCCTTATTTTCACTAAAATAAAGGCTTTTGGCGTTAGGATTCATTAACAATGAGAAATGCGACATAGCCGCAATAGAGTATCAAAAAAACGATTCCCTCCCAGCGATCTAAAGACCGCTTTTTTCCGGTAAACATAAAGAAAAACAACATCAAACTGGAAAGGATTACCGCTCCGATATCGACATTGTTTTTCATTTGAAACGGCAGCGGCTTAATGGTGGCGCTGATTCCGAGCACGAAAAAGATGTTGAAAATATTTGACCCCACAACATTGCCCACGGCAATTTCCACATTTTTTTTATAAGCCGCCACAGCCGAGGTGGCCAATTCGGGCAACGACGTCCCCACAGCGACGATGGTTAATCCGATCAACGATTCGCTCATCCCCAATTTTGTGGCAAGGACAATGGCGCCGGCTACGATCCATTTCCCGCCGATGGTTAACCCGACCAACCCTGCAATAATACACAGCAATGACCGCAGCCAGCCATTATGTTTGGCCGGCACATGCTGCTCCATCCCTTCAACCCGCACTGCGATGGAACATGTGTAATAGATAAAAATTGTAAAAAAGCAAAGAAAGATGAATCCATCAATTCTCGTCAGTGCGGATCCGCCGGCACCATCGAGGACCTGATCATTGGCCATAAACAACAGGACAATGGCAGCCAGCAAGCTAAACGGAATTTCTTTCCAGACGGTGCCCTTTGTAACAGCAAGCGGATAAATGACCGAGGATATCCCCAGGATCAGAAATACATTGGCGATGTTACTTCCCAGCACATTGCCGATGGCAATGTCGCTGTTGCCCTTGAAACTGGCAATGATGTTGACAAACAATTCCGGGGTCGAGGTACCAAAGGCAACCACCGTCAACCCAATAACCAGGTCGGATACATTCAGGCGTCTGGCAACAGAAACAGCGCCGTCAACCAGGAAGTTCGCTCCTTTGATCAAAAAGACGAAGCCGATGGCAAAAAGAATATAGGTCAACATGGCAACGCTTAACTTAAAAAAATTAGTTGCAAAATGAATGTATGCAAAAGACAGATGCGCTCTCGGATTTTCGCGGCTAAAAGCCGCTCTCACACTGACAAGGAGCGACCCGCAGGGTGGAAGCGGCTTCCAGCCGCGATTTTAAGGCACAATACAAACGGCCATGTCCGAGGCTCTATCCAGAACCTTTTTGGTGGTGCTGCCCATGGAATAATCCTTGACATTGGAATGTCCTCTTTTACCAAGTACGATCGTTCCAATTGCGCTTTCCTCAGCTTCCTCTAAAATATCCCTGGCAGCACTGCGGGTGCCATCGACCATCTTCACAGAAATTTGATTTTCAGCAAGTCCGGCCCGAATGAGCATCGCGCGGGCCTTTTTCATGTAAGGCGCCACCACATCTCCGGCTTTTTTTTGCCAGAATTTCTGAACCCCCGGGAATTCTTCCAGCACTTCAGCGGGCACATAACGCCTCAGATCCCGTTTTGAATGAAATACGGTAACGTTTACGTCGGTACCCGAAAGAAGGAAACCGGCATGATCCACAGCCCGCATGGCATTTTCCGAATTGTCAACAGTCAGCAGGACATTCTTGCTTTTCACCCTACCCTTGACCATCCAGACCGGGCACACTTTTACATATTCCAGCACCTTATTTGCAATTTTACCTGTAAAAATAGCCTCCAATCGGCTGCGCCCGCGTGAAGAGATGATGATTGCATCCGCCTGTTTGTTTTTCTCGGCCCAACTGCAAATATCGCGGGCAACGCCCACCTCTATTTTACGCAAAACCGCCTCGACTGCTTTTTGGGTAAATCCGACTTGCATCAGCCGATCTTCGGCGTCTGCCAATATGCGCTCAGCCATCTGGCTGTTTCTTTTCTCGATTTCCCGCAACTGATCCACTGTTTCTTGGCTTTTTCTGCTTTCTTCGAGAAGAATTAGCGGCAACTTCGGCACAAGATATACTAGCGATAAACTTAAACTGTGCTTCGGTCCAAAAATACGGTTGATATAATCCAGAGATTTCAATGCATTCTCAGAACCATCGATCGGTACGACAATCCTTTTGTTTGTTCTTTTAACCATGTTTTCTATCCCCCAACCAAAATAAAGGTTTAAACACCCTCCAGCAACCTGCCTAAAATATCTGCACCGGTTATTACCCGCCTTTCTTTCTTCCCCCAAACCAGAATGATGTCGCGATCGATGGCATCTGCGCCCGTACGATGAGAATACGACTTCAGGCGCCAAAGTACCTTGCCCAATGGTAAATGAATGTCCTTTATAACAATCGGTCGGTGACAATACCAGAAAGGTTCAATCTTTGTATTTTCAAATAATACATCCCTTAAAAAGCCGTCAGAGTCTAAAGCAAAATGAGGCTCTCCTTCAGAATCTATGATAATTACCCATTTTTTACCGGAAACCTCAATGCTTTGCAAAAACGGATCAGCGGTTGTACGAGCAAAATTCGGGAAAACAGGCATATTATTTTCGATAGGAAGCCTGATCACACTTCGCGGATCAACGGTTTCTCCCTCTTCTATGACCATCAGATCATCAATGGCCAAAAAATTTAATGCACCGACACCCTCGAGGCGATCCACATCGGATACATCGGCCTCAATGTGCTTTTTGATGACTTCTCTGAGGCTGTGTTCACGGAAGTATTGGATGCCTTCTGCTCCCAGCCAGGCGTCCAATATTTTGGCAGTAGGCTTGGCAGCTGGATATAACAGAATCTGATAAAATTTTAACACCGGTGCCAGCAACGAAGCCATACGCAACGCATGGCGTGAAAAATAAGCCTGGGGCATAATTTCGCCAATGATGGTAATGATCACGGTGGAAAAGAAGAAAGCAGAAACTCCGGCCAATACCGAATTGGAAAGCAACGTCAGCAGAACATTGATTCCTACATTTCCCCAAAGAACCGTTGTCAATAAAAAATTCGAATCTTTACGCATACTCAGAATTTTAGAAGCATCAAGATTTCCGAGGTCGGCCTCTACTTCCAACCTAAGTCGGCTGATGCTAAAAAGAGCCAAATTCATTCCAGAAAACATGGCGGATTGGGAGATGCAGAATAAAATCCCAATCCAGGTAAGAAAACTGATGAAAAACATTGTACCCATTAAAAACCTTGGTTTGATTAATCTCTGTTCAAAGCCTTATGAGTGCCCGATAGCGTCTTTAAACTATTTTAAGAACTTGTATGGCATTTTTACATGGTCAACGGCTTTAAAACCTGTTTGGTTTTTTTAATCCTGTGAATGTGAACTGGCCAATATTCATTTTAGTTTTTCACGTTTTTCCTGGCAGGCGCGGCAGCAAACCGCAAATGGCTGAACCTGAAGACGGGCGCTCCTTATCCAGCGGCTGCAATCCTGGCAGCGTCCATATTTTCCGGCTTCGATTCTCTGAAGGGCTTCCTCTATTGTTTCGATTTCCTCTACTTTTAGCTGAATTAAAGAATAAGCAGTGCTTTCTCTAAGCTCCGCTATTCCTCTGTCTCCCCCGTCTTTTGCCATCTGGATTAATTCCTGGTATTCTTCGCGAACATCTTCATCGATATCATCACTGATTTCATCCCACAGTTGCCTTTTTCTCCCAAGCAATTTTTTTTTGATGTTTTCCAATTCTTTATCTGCCGGTCGACTTCTTTCTTTGTCGCTTACGGGCATATTCAATCTCCTTTCTCGCGGTTCTGTGCACTCCGCAACAAGGTTTTATTCATCCATAAGGGCCTTTAGTTCCGTTCCTTCAATTTTTTCTTTTTCAAGCAGCAAATCTGCGCCTTTGTTAAGAAATTTCCGCTTTTGCCGAAGGATCTCAAGTGCTTTTGCATATTGTTGATTAACAATATCTCTGACTTCACTATCAATGATTTCGGCGGTGGCTTCACTGTACTCGACGGCACCTTCCATCGGGATATTCAGAAACTGATTTCTTTTTTCCCGGGCAAAATAAACCTGGCCGACTTTTGGGCTCATGCCGTATTCTTTAACCATGCTGCGGGCGATATCAGTGGCCCGGGCCAGATCGTTGTGGGCGCCGGTGGAAATATCTTCGAATACGATTTCTTCGGCCGCACGGCCGCCCAGCAGGGTCGCAATCTTGTTGAGCAATTCGGTTTTGCTCATCAAAAAGCGATCTTCTGTCGGGGTTTGCATGGTGTACCCTAAGGCGGCAATGCCGCGCGGGATGATCGATATTTTTTGAACCGGCTCTGTACCGGGCAACGACAATGCGACAATGGCATGTCCCATTTCATGGTAGGCAACGATTTTTCTTTCTTTGGGATTGATCAACCGGTTCTTTTTTTCGAGTCCGGCGATCACCCGTTCAACCGCCTCTTCGAATTCCGCCATGCCGGCCTTTTTCTTTTTGCGGCGAACCGCCAGGAGGGCCGCCTCGTTTACCAGGTTGGCCAGATCAGCGCCGACCATACCCGATGTCATACCGGCCAGGACTGACAGGTCAACATCTTTTGAGACTTTGATGGTTTTCAAATGAACCTTCAGGATTTCTTCACGACCTTTTTTGTCCGGTCGATCTACCAGAATATTTCGATCAAAGCGGCCCGGCCGCAGCAGCGCCGGATCCAGTATTTCGGGCCGGTTGGTGGCTGCTAACAAGATAACGCCGACATTGGGGTCAAAACCGTCCATCTCCACCAGCAGCTGGTTGAGGGTCTGCTCGCGCTCATCGTGGCCGCCCACCGTGCCAAAACCGCGCGCTTTTCCAAGCGCATCGAGCTCATCGATAAAAATGATACAAGGGGCTTTTTGTTTCGCCTGGTCGAACAGGTCCCTGACCCGGGCTGCGCCCAGTCCCACAAACATCTCCACAAATTCCGATCCGCTCATACTGAAAAAAGGCACGCCGCTTTCACCGGCAACAGCTTTGGCCAGCATGGTTTTGCCGGTTCCCGGTGGACCCACCAGTAAAATGCCTTTGGGAATTTTGCCGCCGATCTCGGTAAATTTGCCCGGCTCGGATAAGAACTCAATCACTTCCATCAGCTCCTGTTTGGCTTCATCCACACCGGCCACATCTTCAAAGCGCACGTCGATTTCTTCCTGTACGTATATTTTGGCCTTGTTTTTGCCCAGACTCATAAAGCCCGGCTGCTGGCCGGCCATGCGCTTCATCAGAAAATACCAGAGGCCGAAAAATAAAAATACCGGTACGACCCATGACAGCAAAGTAGGGAGAAATCGCGATTCGATTTCACCTTTGAAATTGACCTCATATTGCTCCAGAAGTTTGGATGTGTCCGGGTCGACTCTTACCGTTCTGAACATCTGTTCTTTTCCGCCTGCACCATCTTTGAGTTTGCCCTGGATCTGATCGGCGGTGATGGCGACTTCGATAACTTTATTTTCCTTCAACAATTTTAAAAATTCGCTGTAGGGTATGGTTTTGACCGCAAACATGGTAGTGATAGAATTTTGTAAAAGCAGAACAAACCAGACCCCCAGAATCACATACCAGATGGAAAATTTTTGACGCTTTTCCATGAGATCTCCCCTGTCAATATTTGAAGAATAATGAGGCTGTTAAATTAATTATTTTTTAAATAATATTGCGAATCCCAGATAAACAATATAATCCACGGCTTGGTTGTGAAGATGTTTCGCAAAAACATTGCTAGCGCCCCACCTTGATAACCACCTCGACATCCGGCCAACGCTTGTCGACCGGCTGAACAGCCGGCGGTGCGATGATTTTACAATAGAGGCTGGTGTCTTTGTAAATGCTTTCCAGATAAACCGGTGTCGTAATGACATCAACAAGCTGTTTTTTTCCGTCAGCTTCAGGAGAAAGGACCTTTACGTGTGGGGGTAGCACTTCTATTTTGATAATCTTCAGGCCGGCGGGAAGTTTTCCAACCAGCTGCGGCTTTATGGTGACTTCCTGTTCCACAATTGACGCAAGGGTGAGCTCCATGCTGGAGGGAACCATGTCCAGCAACTTTACGTTCCTGGGTAATCGCAGATTCTCCCCGCTAATCAGAAAAACCTGTTTTCCGGGCAAGGCATTGGACAGGTCTAATTTTATGTTCAACGTTGCCGGATTGATTGAATCAAGATCTGCCTTCGAACCGGCCAGATGGATCCGGACTTCTTTTTGCTTGTCCCCGATCAAAATGAGACCCGCTGGCGAGGCCGTATATTCCACCGGCACCGTCACGACCTTTTCCAGCATTTCTCCATGGGCTATGATGAGTGCCGACCAGAAAAAAACCGCCAGGCATAAGCTGATAAGCATTTGTGAAAGCACCAGCCATCGTTTTCTTCCTTCAGGAAGTTCGAAGGGATACGATGAGGTATGTTTCCAGTGTGAAGTGATGGTGTCCGCAAGTTTTTCAGGGTCATCAAGCTGCCGAAACTTACCCTTGTCGAATATCGATATTTTTCCCCGTTCTTCGGAAACGACCATCGCAAGCGCATCCGACTTTTCGGACAAACCCATGGCCGCATGATGGCGCGTGCCGAATTCATCCGGAAGTTTTGAGCTCTGTGAGACGGGTAAACGCACACCAAAACGTGTAAATTTTCCCTTTTGAATGATCAGCGCGCCATCGTGTCCCGGTGAGTTTGGATCGAAAATGCTCATGATGAGCGGGATGCTGGGCTTGGCATCCAGTTTGAAACCGCCCGAGAGCCATTCCTGAATCGGTTCCTTGCCGGGCAAGACCACAATCGCACCGCGGCGTTGCGCGGCCAGTTTGATCAGGGAATCCATGATCATATGGGACAGTTCTGCCCCGGCATCACGGATTTCAAATCGCCTGACCGATGCGGCCCGTTCGAATATTTTTCTGAGCTCCGGTTGAAAAATCACAACCAGCGCGATGACGGCCACCTGGCTGAAGTTGCCGAAAATCCACTCCAGGCCTTTGAGGTCCAGGAAATTGGCGATGAGAAACAGGAACGCGGCCAGCATGATGCCGGCCACAATTCTCCAGGTCCCTAAGCGAAGCAGGGTGTGATATAAAAAGAACAATCCGGCAGCGATCAGGACAATATCCACCACCGCTTTCCAACCGATCACGCCTCTAAACAATACTGTCAGTGATGAAATTTCCATTAGCCCTTACCAATTTCTTTCAATCTGCACAAAATATCCCTCGGAGTGCCGGACAGGGAAATTTTCAGTAATTCATCCATCTTCTTTTCTTTGAAACGCTGCACTTTTGTTAATATTTTTCATCAGCATTCCTATCCTGCCAACCTTGGAAGAAGTATCGACGCAAAGCTTAAGACAAAGAAAAATCCGCAGATATCCGTAACCGTCGTCAACAGCGGTCCGGATGCCAGGGCCGGATCGGTGCGCAGGCCCCTTAGAATCAGCGGGACGAGCCCCCCGAAACTCACGGCCACAAGAGTATTGGCTGCCAGTGCGGCACCAACGATCAGCCCCAGATAGGGATTGCCTTTCCACAACAACGCCGCTCCGCCGAGCAGACATCCCAGCACCAGACCATTAATAATTCCGATCGAGGATTCCTTGGTTAAAACCCGCAATAACTCTTTGGGACGCACCAGGCCCAGGGTGAGTTCCCGAATACTTACGGCCACGGCCTGATTGCCCGAGCAACCGCTCATATCGGATATAATGGGCAGAAACACAGCGAGCACAATCGCTTTTTCCAAAGTGTCCTGGTATAACGCAATCACACTGGCGGCCATAATGTTAAGAACAATGTTGATGCTGAGCCAGGACAGACGACGCGATGACCGCTTGAACAGCGACATGCTCCTGGACTCTTCGCCGCCGACGATACCGGCAAATTTCAAAAACAGCTGGTTGTTCTGCCGGTTGGCCGCCTCTCTCACAGATGAACTCCGGATCACACCCACCAGTTTGCCTTCATCGTCGGTTACCGGAGCACCCAAAAACGTATACTGCCTGAAAAAATCCTTCAAATCCCGCAGGGAGGCATTGAGGTTGACGTGCAGGGGACTTTTGATCATCGTTTCGCTGAGCAGCCGGTCTCTGGGTGCCATGAGAAGGTCCCGCAACCGCAACACACCGCTCAAATGGCCTGTTTTAGAAACCACATAGGCGTACTGAATATCAAAATCAGAATAGGTCTCGCCGTGTTCACGCAGGTCATCCAGCACCTCCCTGACCCGCATGTCTTCAGGGTATGAAAGGTATTCGGTGATCATCAACCCGCCGGACGTATTCTCCGGATAACGCATAAGCCTTTCGAGCTTTTTGACTTTTTGCGGTTTTATGGCGTGCAGTATCTCGCTGGCCCTACTTTTCTTCATGTGCCTGAGAAGGTTGACCTGCAGCTGACGTGGCAATTCATTTACGATCGGTGCCGCCTGTTCGGATGTCAGTTGCGCAACCATATCCGCCGCGCCCAGACCGGATATTTTCGAAATTATGCTGGCGGATTTCTCCGGCCCCAGTAATTCAAGAAGATGAATGTGATCGGCTTTATTGAGGCTGGAAATCATGCGGGCCATTTCTACCGGCGGCATTTCCCCAAAAGCAGCTTCGATTTGTGCTGAATCGTTGAATTGAATCAATTCCCCTAAAAGAAGCGGTTGCGATTCAACTTTCGCTTGATTTTCAGACATGTTTGACCTCGTATTATCATTATCGGCATGCCCTCACCAACTAGCCTGAAGATCCGCGGCATTTGCTCAGAACTCCGGTATAAAGCGAAGATTAACCGCAAAATAGAGTGCAACAGCGATGAAACAGGCAATTGCCGGTGTCAGTAACCATCCGATCAAAATGTTGCTTAGCGTTCGCCGGCTGACCGTGTTGATCCCTTTGACGACTCCCACGCCCAACACGGCCCCGATCACCGCCTGGGACGTCGAAACCGGAACCCCGACAAATGTATAAAAATGAACCGTAAGGCCTTCGGCCAGGACGACCACGAGGGCCGAAAAAGGATCCAGACGCACCAGCTTTTTTCCCACCGTTTCCATGACTCCCCGGCTGAAGGTCAGAATACCCAGGGCAATGCTGGAACCGCCCACCACCGAAGCACTGAAAACGGTCAACTGCCCGGCGCCCACAAACACAGCGGTCACATTAGCAACATTGTTGGCTCCCAGGGCATAGGCCGCATAGGATCCGGCAACAATCAACGCCAGACGAAGCAGGATGTCGGATTTGAATATATCGATTCGGCTGCGATTGAATAACACCGCCAGCAATCGATAAAGCACCATCGCGATCAGCAGGCCGCCGATCGGGGTGCCGAACCAGCATGCAACCACTTTACCCAGACCGGCTACATTCAGCTGTTTGTTCAAAAAACCGATGCCTAAAATGGCGCCGACGGCCGCCTGGGACGTCGACACCGGCAGACCCAGCAGGGTCATAATGGTGACAGTGACAGCAGCGGCAACCGATGAGACCACCGCCATTTTGAGTGTCAACCCGGTCAGGCCTTGTAACGTCTCGATTCCGGCCCGGCCCTCGAGGATGGCTCCCAGCACCACAAAAAGCGCGGCTAATACTGCAGCCGTCCAGAACTTGACCATGCGCGAGGACACCGCCGAACCGAAGGCATTGGATGCATCATTGGCACCCAGAGACCATCCCAGAAAAATTCCACCCAAAAGCGATAGCATTAGACCCGCCGTTTCATGGCCATGATATTGACCCGTTTCGAGACGCGATCGGTCTGATCCGATATTTCCCCCATGGTAACGACGATCTCTTTTAGTTGCAATTTTTGGAATGGGTCGAGGTCGGAATCAAATATTCTTGAAATAATTCTACGTTCGATATGGTCGCAATGGCTCTCATTCTGATCAATCGTCGACATCAATATCCTGATGCCCTCTTTTTTTTTCATCATCACATCAATCTGCTTGGCCATAAGCTCGCAGCTTTCCATTGAAACCCGGATGAGTTCCTGAATGTCGAGCACCAGAAATTCTGGAATGGCGATTTTTTGCGTACGCATCATGTTTAAAATCTGCTCGAAAGACCGCGGAATCTCATCAACGCGTTCAATTAGTGCCATGACGTCCTCCCGCGACTCGGGAATCAGGGCACGACTGTACATCAACTCATTGATTTCATCCCGCAGGTCGTCCGCTCTGGATTCATATTTATGGGTCTGATCCATCAGGAAATTAAAATCGTCACAGATCCCGTCTTTCAGACAGGTTTTCATGGCCTTGACAAAATGGTTTTGAATTTTGCCCATATTTTCCAGATAACTGTAAATCAGCGATTCGAGCTGACGCTCTTTTTTGAAAAAAAATGCTAGCATAACAGGCTCCGTCACATTTTTTTATTCAGATTTAAATAGTAGAACAGGGTGCCACTGTTGCTGACTTCGCCGAGCTCCGCAGCATCGCCGGTTTGCTGTGAAGTATTTCGGCGAAGGCAAATACGGTATTATTGCGAACACCCAAAAAACTGTCTGACGCTGGCGGCAATTTGCCTTTCGGTCATTTTATCTGCTGTTTCCACCGTAATTTTTTTTGCCGCGAGTTCCCCGGATTTTTTCATTTCTTTTTTTAATTCAGTTTTGGCTTCTCCGGGGCCAAAAATCAAGATTTTATGTGCATCTTGAATTCTTCGAAGAATTGCTCGATAGTACTGGCGCAGCTGTCGTTTAATCCGCTCTTCCTGTTTACCGTCAACGGAAACCTGCTGGGGCCCGTATGGCGTTTTAGAGGTGCGGGATCCGCCGGACAGTCTGACTTTGCGCTCGATGCCGGAATCGATATGCTTGATGGTTTCACCGCCATCGGTGATGGACACAATAACTGCCTGGCGATGGTCTATCCAGAGACCTACATAATTTTTTTGATAGGCTTTCATTCCCATTCTCCATTTCATTCAAATTTCAAAATTAGGATCAAAGATACATATCAAGGCAATTGATATGCCAATTTTATCACAGGGCTTAAATACATGGCGCATAGAAATGGATGCGCCTTAAAAGTGCCTGAATCTTATAAGAAAATAGGTACTGCCAGATTAAATCTTTTTAAGGGAAATATTCCTAAGGAAGGCGATGAAGTTAAAAACCTCGCCGGAGAGGAATTCCCGATTCCGATTTTTTTCCGATACCCGAATCGCAAGTTCCGATCCACGATTCATAAAAAAAATTAATCATATTGATTTCAGCAAGTTAAATATTTGGCATATGGATTGCTGTGTATCTTGAGCAGGGTGCACCCGAATTTAACTCCCGGGATCCGTCGGCGAATATTTTTCCCGGCGGGGCAAAAAAGAAGAAGTATCGTATGTGGAATGCGGGAAAAACGACGAATAATCAGAACTAAGGAGGGGAAAGGGTTCTTTCAAAAGTCAAACCTTCCCCGCCTTTTACTCACCATCTTTGGGAGACATTCAAGCCAATGCGTAAACGCATCAAACTCAGTTTGACCCTGGGCGGCGGCGGTGCACGGGGACTGGCCCACATCGGTGTTTTAAAAGTGCTCGAGCGTAATGATATCCCCGTTGATATGATCGTAGGCACCAGTATCGGGTCTTTGGTAGGAGCCGCCTATGCCACAAACCCTGATGCCGAGGCTTTAAAACAAAGGATCCTGGAAGTTCTTGGATCAGATGGCAATAATGCAAAGAATCTCAAATTGCTCTGCAGAATGCAATGGGACGACGGCACAAAAGCCGACTGGTTCGATCGTATTTATCGCTTTGCGCAGAAAGAAGTTTTTGTCAGCATGGCCATGTTTAGAAATGCCTTGTTTTCTATGAAAGATATGAGAGATGCCGTTGAAGCCTTTGTAGCGGATATAAACATCGAACAAACCGCCATTCCGTTCAACGCGTTGGCAGTTGATCTTTATACAGGTGAACAAATTGTCCTGAACCAGGGGCAGCTGATTGCGGCAGTAATGGCAAGTTGCGCGGTACCCGGTTTTATGCCACCCATACCCTGGAACGGGAGGTTACTGGTGGACGGTGGTGTTGCGAATCCCCTGCCGGCGGATCTGATAGGAGACATTGGAGCAGACGTTATTGTCGCGGTGGATGTCGGATTGAGCATTAAGCAAGCCACTTCCATCAGAGACGGTATTGATGCGATAACCCGTGCCACGGAAATCATGGGTTACCATTTGAGTCGTCGGGGACGAGAATTCGCCGACCTTCTGATAGAACCAGCTGTTCGGCAGGTGGATTGGGCCAATTTTATGAACTATGAAGAGGTAATCTTGCAGGGAGAAAAAGCTGCGGAGTCCCAAATCGAAAATATTAAGAGATTAATCGCTCGTTCGTTTCGCAGAAAGCTATTCAGGTGGACCCGTAAATTTACGGTGGGTCGAAAAAGATCCGAATTGAATCCATCTGTCAATTAGTCTGGCTTGCATACCCGGTCCTGAATCAAGTCAAAAATAAAACGTATGTATTGCGTAAACACAGATTGGACTGGACTTTAGTAATTGAAGCAGAAGGCTGGGTGAAATGTTAGAGGACAATAATTACGGTAACAGCTTGTTTTGCTCATTTTGCGGCAAGGAACAATCCGTAGTAAAAAAATTAATTGCCGGGCCGGCCGTTTATATCTGTGATGAATGCGTCCGCCTGTGCGATAAACTTTTAGAAGAAGAAAAAAGGGGGGGTGCAAAAAAATTTCCGCACAGACTGACACCAAAAGAAATCAAAGAAAAACTGGATGAATCCGTAATTGAGCAGGAAGCGGCCAAAAAGATCCTATCGGTGGCTGTTTATAACCATTACAAGCGCCTTGACACCGGTAATCACGGCGCGGACGTCGAAATCCAAAAGAGCAATATACTTTTAATCGGGCCGACCGGAAGCGGCAAAACCTTGCTTGCGCAAACTCTGGCGGGGTTCCTGAACGTGCCGTTTGCGATTGCCGATGCAACCCCGTTAACGCAAGCCGGCTATGTCGGTGAAGACGTCGAAAATATCATTCTGTATTTGCTGCAAAACGCCGACTACGATATCGACAGAACCCATCAGGGAATTGTCTACATCGACGAAATCGACAAGATTGCCCGGAAGACCGGCGCTTCCGCAGACAGTCGGGATGTTTCGGGCGAAGGAGTCCAGCAGGCGCTTTTGAAGATCCTCGAAGGCACCGTCACCAGTGTACCGCCCAGAGGCGGCCGCAAACATCCTCAGCAGGACTTCATAAAAATTGACACCAGCAATATCCTGTTTATTTGCGGCGGCACGTTTACCGGCCTGGAGAAAATAATTCAAAGCCGCATGGGCTCAAAAGTTATGGGGTATGGCGCCAGGATCGCGCACGGCAAAGCTGGGGTTCTCGGCGACATTCTCAAAGAAGTCCGGCCGGAAGACCTGTTGCAATACGGTTTTATCCCCGAGTTTCTGGGTCGTCTGCCGGTGATTGCACCGCTGCACGACTTGAACGCAGCGGCCTTGATTCGGATATTGCAAGAACCCAAAAACGCGTTGATCCGACAATATCAGAAACTCTTCGAAATGGAAGGGGTCGCCTTAAGATTTAGCGAGGGCGCACTGATTGCAATTGCCGAACAGGCCATCAAGCGCAAATCCGGCGCCAGGGGGTTGCGGACGATTCTGGAAGCATGCCTGCTCGATATCATGTTTGAATTGCCGTCGATAGAAAATTTACAGGAATACATCATTACAGAAAACGTGGTTTTGAATGCGGAAAATCCGATATATTCCTACAAACCCGCAAAAATACATGCATAGAGGAAATGAATAACTCTCTCTGCAAAATCAACTGGAGGAAAGCAAAATGAGCAAAGTTAAAAAAATCATGGTTGCGGTGGATTTTTCTGAATTTTCCAATAAAATCACAGATCACGCAGGCCGCCTGGCGGAGGACTTGGGTGCGGAACTGATTTTTGTCAATGTCATCAATCAGCGTGATATTGACATGGTCAATCAAATCACGCTCCACACTGATAAGATATCGCTGAAAGGCTACATCAATGGTCTCATCGATGATCGTAACGAGCAAATGCAGCGTCTATTGAAAGATACGCGCTGCACCCGGATCCCCAATCGGTTTTTGATCAAAAAGGGGGTGCCTTTTGCAGAACTGATCGAAACAGCCAAAGCGGAAAAAGTAGATATGGTGGTAATGGGCACCAAGGGGCGCAGCAATATTGCCGGCATACTGTTCGGTTCTCAGGCCGAAAAGATGTTTCGTCATTGCCCGTTACCGCTGCTCAGTGTTCGTGAAGAAGATGATCAAAGTTAATACCATGGCCACTCCGCCTTCAACCAAGCGAATACACATCTAATTTTAGATTCCTCACTTTTCATCGGGGAAATAGCGCGAAATACTTACAAAAAGGGGACGCCGTGCAAAACCAAATAAAAAAAATAACACGGTATCTTTTTATATCTGGAATTATTACGTTGTTAACCATCGGATTCGTGTTTGGATTCGATCAAAAAGCAGTCCTGGCAAAAGTTGGCGAAAAAGAATGTCCGGAATCGTTCGCCGAATTAATCAGAAAGGCCAGCCCTTCGGTCGTGAATATTATTGCGGTTAAAGTCATTCGCACCCCGGGCCAGGATTCCCCACCTTTCGGCATGGAGGATCCATTGCGCGACTTTTTTGAAAGATTTTTCGGAGGGCAGCTACCCAAGGAATACCGCCAAAATGCGCTGGGAACCGGGTTTATCATCGACAAAGAAGGATTTATCCTGACCAACAATCACGTTGTTGAACAGACCGAGGAACTGAAGGTCCGCTTGAGCGATGAAAAGGAGTTTAAAGCTGAAATCGTCGGGCGGGATCCGAAAACCGATTTGGCCCTCATAAAAATCAATGCCGATAAGCCGCTGGTTCATTTAATTCTGGGTGACTCTGATATCTTAGAGGTCGGTGATTGGGTGGTGGCCATCGGAAATCCTTTTGGTTTGGGGAATACGGTAACCGCTGGCATCGTCAGCGCCAAATATCGCCAGATCGGAGGCGGGCCCTACGATAATTTCATTCAAACCGATGCTTCCATCAATCCCGGCAACAGCGGCGGGCCGCTTTTAAACCTTGATGGGGAAGTCATCGGCGTCAATTCGGCCATTTTCTCCGAGAGCGGCGGAAATATAGGAATCGGATTCTCCATACCGATCAACATGGCCAAACAGTTGCTCCCGCAATTGAGGCAAGGAAAAGTAAGCCGGTCATGGATCGGCGTGATGATTCAGGATATAACACCGGAGCTGAAAGCCAAACTCGGATTAAGCACTGACGAAGGCGCGCTTGTTTCGGATGTGGTCTCGGGCGGGCCGGCCGAAAAAGCCGGCATCAAACGGGGTGATGTGATCCTGCAATTTGACGGCAAGACAATTCGAAGTTCCCGTGATCTCCCGTTTGTTGTGGCGTCCACAACTATTGGCAATACGGTTACGGCTGAGGTCATGCGCGACAACCAAAGAATGAATTTACAGATAAAAACAGAAGAACTCAAAGAAGAAGCCGAGGCAGCCCCACCCGGTGAAGCCCACCCACAACTCGGTATGGAGGTACAGGAAATAACTCCGGAGATGGCAAAAAATTACAGCCTGTCGCGAACCTCAGGGGTTATTATCGTCCAGGTTGAAAGCGGATCTCCAGCCGAAGAGGCTGGGTTGAGTCCGGGTGATATTATTGTTGAAATTGATAAAAAACAGATTAAAAGTACAAAGACTTTGAACCGTTTGCTGGCGGAGGTTAAAGAAGGGGATACTATTCTTTTTCTAATCGATCGGGGCGGAACGACGATTTTTGTGACACTTAATGTGAAAAAATAAGCGCATTATCCAGAATAAACATGTGATATTGAATGTGGGAGCGGCTTCCACGGATAAGTTAGACTGGCAACTTTGGATTACCGGATAATGATATTTCAGAGTAAAAGGAGATAGCAGTGATAAAAAAATCGGTGCTTTGTACATCAGCATTCTGTTAATTATGGCACTAAATGCAGGCAGGGCGGATGAGGGGGAAATCGTTTTTAAATCCCAGGGCTGTACTTCATGCCATAAAAAAGAGATCACCTCAAAAGTAAATCCGTCCCTGACTGAGATTTCTCAAGCTGATCAGGGCAAAGAAGAACAGCTGATAAAATATTTGCAGGGGGAATCGGAAGCCATTGTCAGGCCTGAAAAGGCTAATCTGATGAAGCGTCACATCGAAAAAACCAAAAAGCTTTCCGATGTGGATCGCAAGGCTTTGGCTGATTACCGGTTGCGCTAACAGGGAGAGAACTTATGAATGTATGTAAACATCATACTCAGAATGAAACGGGTTTCGCCGCTGCCCGGTGCCGTTCCTCAGCGTTCGTGAAAGAGATCATCAAACAGGAGGCACGACTCTTTTCCGGCCCCCTTATCTTTTTGGCACTGATTATCTGAAAAACACAGCAGAATAGTAAATGGTAAATAAAATGGAGTAGTAAATCGATGATACCCAGGAATATGGAAGCATACCTGATGGCGCATATCCCGGAAACCGCCATTGAAAACCGCACCCAGCGGGAAAATGGGAGGTGTTATCTGGAGCTAGGCTATATTGACGAATATCTTCTTTCCCGTATCGGGATCAATCGCGACCGCCTTGGCCCCAGACTGGTTGCCTGTATGTGGGACGAGGCCTCCTCCTCAGAAGTCGGGGGCTTTTTGGTGGTGGATAACCTGGCCATGGGAAGCCCATCCATGGGAGGAATCCGCATGCTTCCCGACATCACCCCGGCTGAGATTCACAATCTGGCCCGCGGCATGACGCTCAAAAACGCGGCGGCCGGCCTGCCTTACGGCGGCGGTAAATCAGGCATTGTGGCCGAGCCTGACATGCCACCGGAGGAACGCACCGAGCGGGTCAGGAGATTTGCACACCTGCTTCGGCGTTACCGGGATATCTATGTGCCCGGTCCGGATGTCGGCACCAATGACGCCGACATGAAAACCATTTCCATAGAAAATGGTATCGACAGTGCGGTATCCAAGCCCGCCGATATGGGCGGCAACCGCATCGACGAATTAGGGGCCGCAGCCGGTGGTTTGATCATTGCCCTTGAGAGACTGCTGGAAATAATACCGCGTCTTACGGTCCTGCCTCAGTTCGGCCAATTAAAGGTGCCTTCGCCTGAAGAGCTTACCGTTATTATCCAGGGTTTCGGGGCGGTCGGCGCGCATGCCGCCCGGCTGCTGCTCGAAAAATTTCCAGCGGCAAACGTCATCGGAGTCAATGATCTCCAGGGGTACCTTTACGACAGGACCGGTTTATCAATCGACAAACTTTTGATTTTGGCAAAGCATCAGGGCTTGGTTTCCCGTCAATACTATGAGAATGAGATTGCATCACAGGGGCATCGTCATTCCACTAAATTTTCGACGGATGCCAACAACCTGCTGCGAGAGTCGGCATTCTGTTTTATACCGGCAGCCCCCATGTTTAATTATCTGGGGGTGCTTTCGACAGAGGCCTGTTCGATGAGTGTGGACCGGATGGGAACATGGTCACTGATTATTGAGGGTGCCAACACCTACTCGCCGGATCCCAACCGCAAGGCAGCGCGCACCCGCATGGAGCAAGAAGTCTACCGTCAAAAAGGCGTGATGATTGCCAACGACTATTTGGTCAACTCAGGCGGAGTCATTTTTGCTGCCCAGGAACACATTGTCCCAACGCCTGCGCACCTTCAGATTCCCCCCAAAATACTCGGCAAACGCAAGTCAGTCGAAAACTGGCTTTCTAAAAATGCTGCCGAATTGAACGAGATTTCCGCCAGGCGCCTGGAAGCCGGTATGGCGTTTAGAGAAAAGTCGATTCGACGTAACATGACAGAGCTGGTCGACTTGCTCGCCTCGGATTCGGAGCTGCTGCCCTGCCAGGCCGCAGAACGCATCAGCCTGAATCGTCTCACCGAAAAAGAAAAAGAACGCACGGCCAAAGACATCATGGAACCGATACCCACTCTCGGCATACAGGCCACCCTGGCGGAAGCCGCAGCGCTGATCGTCGAATCCCAGAGCAATATTATTGCCGTGCTTTCAAAGGATGACAAGCTTGCAGGCGTCGTCACCCCCTGGGACATTACCCGAGCTGCTGCCGGGGGCGTTGGCGAAGACAGTGTAGCAAAGATTATGACCCGCAAGGTGATTTCGGCAAACCCAGGTGACAGTATTCTGGATATTGTAACCGATCTGGAGCAAAACCAAATTTCGGCGATGCCGGTTGTGGAAAACGGAACCGTCCTGGGTATGGTCAGCTCCGATCTGCTGGCGCAACGGTATCTGCTGAAGCTCCTGCGTTCACGAGTAACGATCTCGTGAAAAAAGTTCCGGTTGAATCAATAGGAATTCAAGATGGCCCTTCTGCAATTTGCAGCGAAATACACAACGCATCGATTCAGGTCTCTGTGGTAAAGCAAACGATATCAGACACAATGAGACAACCATTAATCCAATTTGACAAGGTATCTAAAACGCTCGGCACAAATCAGATACTCAAAGAAGTCAGCCTGTGTATTTATGAGGGGGAGGTGACCGTCATCATCGGTAAAAGTGGTGTTGGCAAAAGCGTGCTGCTCAAGCATATCATCGGCCTGATGCAGCCCGACTCAGGGGAAATTTTCTTGTTTGGACGACCCTTATCAAAAATGAAAACTCCGGAAATAGATAAGCTAAGGGGGAAATTTAGCTATGTATTTCAGGATGCAGCTCTTTTTGACTCCATGACTGTCCTTGAGAACATCGCATTTCCCCTGCGGGGAGGCACATCGTTGTTGAAATCAGAGATTAAAAACCGGGTGGAGGAAAAGATGCAGCTGTTTGAATTACAGGGGGTTCAAGATAAGTACCCCGGCCAAATTTCAGGGGGAATGAAGCGGCGGGTCGCACTGGCAAGAGCCCTCATAACCAACCCGGAGGTCGTCCTGCTTGATGAACCGACCACAGGCTTGGACCCCATACGCCGAAATGCGGTGCTCAGCATGCTTGTCGATTTCCAGGACAAATTCGGCTTTACAGCTGTAATGATCAGTCATGAGATCCCTGACATCTTTCTTATCTCCCAGCGGATTGTTATGCTGCATGAGGGAAAAATCCGCTTTGAAGGCAGCTATGAAGAGATTCGCCGTTTATCGGACCCGGTGGTTCGCCAGTTCATAAATGGCCTTGAAAAACCCCGTGACACACTTACCGGCTTGGCCACTCAGATACAGGGAGAGCGGCGGTTCCAGGAAGAATTGGCGCGACTGCGACTTCACCGGATTATCTTTTCCGTTGTCATCCTCAAGGTAGAAAATCTGGATGAAATTAATCAGAAAATAGGGCACGTGGCAGGTCAAATTGTGCTTAAAAACCTTGCCCTTCAGATACAACAACGCTTAGATATCACTGATTCCTGTGCCCGCTACAGTCTGGACAAAATACTCATTGTTCTGCACAATGCCGGCATAGATGAAACCCGCAAGTTCTCCAAGAGCCTCGCAAAGGAGTTAACGATTAAGGATCTGCTGGATAGCGAAACGGGCAATGGGCTCACCATCCGGATCAGTGCTGGCTACGCCCAGGCAGAAGAGGATAGCCTGATCAAAGAGCTCTTAACAAAAGCAGAGTCGAAAGATAGCCTTTATTACGAATTTGAGCTGAAATGACAATATTGCACACACAGCTCTTCATGTAAGACATATTCTGAACTTAGATTAAAAAACCGGGATACGGTTTTGTCGCATCCCGGCCGCCTTAAAGCCACTGTCTAAAGCGGATAAGAAAGTCCCCTTCAGGTCAGGCGTTTATCCGGCCTTGATGGTGATCTTCCGCGGGGTGGCTTTCTCAACTTTGGGCAGCGTCAATCGCAACACTCCGTCGCGGAGCTGGGCGTCGATCTTATTCTGATCAATGAGCTCCGATAGCGTGAACTGCCGATAGTAGTTGCCGACCTCGTATTCTATCAGAATGTCTTCTTCATCGGGTCCTTCCAAAGGCTTGACTTCTCCGGTAAGCGTTAGGACGTCGTCGCTGAGGTCGATGGTCAGATGCTCTGTCTTCACCCCCGGCAGGTCAGCAAGCAGAGTAATTTCTTTTTCGGTTTCAAAAATATCAACCGCCGGTGTAAAGACTATTCCCGGCTTGGTATGTTCCACAGGCAGCGCTGCGTCCATTTTCCCTTTGGCCTGCAGTTCTTTGGGTACGGTCTCAGTCATAATATTTTCCTCCTTTGAAATTGAACCGGATGTTCAATTTGATTTCACCCTAATTTGTTTGGGCTTTGCCGCTTCAGCTTTCGGAATCGTCACGGTTAAAACGCCGTCAACCAGTGCGGCTTCAACTTTGTCCGCATCAATGTCGCCCGGCAAAGCAGTGATGCGATTAAAACTGCCGGCTTCGCGCTCTCTTCTGTGGAAATTTACGCCATCGCCCTTGGAAGTGATCTTGCGTTCACCGGATAGGATCAGGTTTCTGCCGGTTGCTGAGATGTTTAATTCTTCGGCTTTCAGCCCGGGCAATTCAGCCCTGACATAATAATTGTCTTTATTTTCGGTTAAATTAATTAATGGAAATACACCGGCGGTCTCCGGACGATAGGTTCTTCCCAGCACATGCTGAAACCTCTGGTCCATGTCACGCCGCACCCGTTCAAGGTCTTCTAACGCACCTCTCCAACCAACTGCTGGTATATTAAATCTTCTGACAATCATAATTATACTCTCCTTTCTTAAGTTAAATAAGGAAATTAAAACGAGTTATTTTCATCCAACAATTTAGCTTTTAACTCCTGCTTCTAACCTGAATCTTTTTACTCTCCGACCCTTTTGTTTTCTTTAATACGATTTTTAATACCCCTCTTTTGTAGGAAGCATCAATTTTTTCAGAATCGACCTCAGCAGGAAGTTCGATTGTGCGACTGAAATATCCGTAGGCGCTTTCCATCCGATGGTAATTCCCAATCTCATCCTCTTTTTCCTGCTTTTTCTCGCCTTTAATGGTCAGCCGCCGTCCATCTAAAGATACATCGATATCCTTGGCTTCGACTCCTGGTATTTCGGCTTTCAACGTTATTTTCTTATTATCTTCTAAAATATCAGTTGTTGGAAACCTGAGCCCTTTCCCAATAGGATCACCGGGCACCCTAAAATCCCGCCTGAAGAAACGGTTGAACAAATCATCAAATTCTCGGTGAAAAAGGGAAACATCCCCTTTTGATTGTTTTCTCCATCGAACTAAATCAAACATTTTATTATTCTCCCTTTTTTATAATCGTAATGCGTAAGAAAGACCTTGATAAAGAATATAGCAACTGACGTGCCAAAGCATAAGATTTTGGAATAACACAAAAAAATACAATGGGGCATCAAGATATGAACTGGCGTGACTGGTTTTGGTAATAAATCCAGGTGTGAAACGATCGCGATGTGTACGATAATTTACTTAATTGCTTGAAATCTAAACAAAAAAAAACGAGAATTGGCAGTTCCTATATTTCTGTTAACGGAATCTTTACTTCTTATCTGGATCATCGAATTATCGGCTGCACATTCATTCTAATTGTATCATTTTTAATTTAAATAATAGACAATTTCAAATTTTGTTCTATATGTTTTTTAATGCCTTTTTATAAAACTTTTCTACATACTCCTTAACCATTCGCCGGGCCGAAAATTTGGCGGCATTGCTCTTTGTAGATTCTTTCATTATTTTTACCCACCCATAAGGTATGCCCTCTTCTGAGACATCGTAATACAGGGGAATAACTTCTTCTTCTAAAATTCGGTATATTTCAGCGGCATCAGCCTGATCTCGATTGCCATCGACTGATGGATAATCGATCGCCCAACCGTTTTTTTCATTGTAGCCTTCCAGCCACCAACCGTCCAAGATGCTCAGTTGCGGCACGCCGTTTAACGCCGCCTTCATGCCGCTGGTTCCGCTGGCCTCCATTGGAGGAATCGGGGTGTTGAGCCACACGTCTACGCCATGAACCAGATACTGGGCCAACTGCTCTCCGTAATCTTCGACAAAGGCGATGCGCCCTCCCGTATTCGGATCACGGCTGATATTGAAAATACGCTGCAAAATTTGCTTCCCGGGATCGTCGGCCGGATGCGCCTTGCCCGCAAATATAATTTGAACCGGACGCCAGCGATCGTTCAAAAGCATTTTGAGTCTTTCGAAATCATAAAAAAGCAAATCCGCCCGTTTGTATGTAGCAAAGCGGCGCGCAAAGCCGAGGGTAAGGACTGAAGGATCCAACAGCGCCCACCCTGCTAGCACAACAGACGGATTGGCCCGGTCCTGGGTCCAGCGCAGTCGGGATCTTTCCCGGATGGCATCAATCAGCTTGATCTTCACCCAGTAATGGGTTTTCCAGAGCTCCTCCTCGGGTATCTTTTCAATCAACTCCCAGATGAAGGGATCGTCGTGATCCTCCATCCAGCCGGGCCCCAGATATTTGTTCAAAAGAAGCTGCATCTTAGGTTCAATCCAGGTCGGAACGTGGACGCCATTGGTCACATGATCGATCGAAATCTGTTCTGCGGGCAAATCCTGCCAAAGGCCTTGCCATTCCTGGCGCGATACTTCGCCATGCTTTTTGCTGACCCCATTGCGATATTTGGAAAGTTTCATGGCCATCGCTGTCATATTAAAGCCGGCTTCCGGTTTTTCCGGATGAAACCCGAGCTTCAGAAACATATCGTGATCCAATCCCAAAGCCGGCCAGTAGGCGTGAAAATATTTTCCATCAAATGAAACGGAAATACATCATGGCCGGCAGGCACCGGGGTGTGCGTCGTAAAAATAGAAGTATTTCGCACCCATTCCAAGGCCTCCAGATAATTCATCCCCTGGTTAATCCGGTCCCGGATCCTTTCCAACAGGGCGAATGCGGCATGACCCTCATTCAGATGCAAGACAAAACGTTTAATCCCCAATGTCTCCAGCACTTCGGCACCGCCGATTCCCAGGACGATCTCCTGGCGCAGGCGTTGCTCCAGGTCGCCGGTGTAAAGCCGTGCGGATATGCCGCGATTCCACGGGTCGTTCACTTCGATATCGGTGTCCATGAGATAAAGGGGCACCCGTCCTACTGTCACCTTCCAGACCGCCACATGGATGGCCGGGTCGATCAGAGGAACCCTGACAATCAGCTGGTTTCCATCTGCGCCCAGGACCCTTAAAATGGGTGCTGCATCCCGATCGAGCGTTTCGATGATGTTTTCCTGCCAGCCGTCGTCACGAATCTGCTGATGCAAATACCCTTGCGGATACATAAAGCCCACGGCCACCAGAGGTATGTTCAAGTCACTGCATTCCTTGAGGTGATCTCCGGCTAAAAACCCCAATCCGCCGGCATAAAACGGCAGCGACCGATGCAGTCCGTATTCAGCTGAAAAATAGGCAATCGGGGAATTTCCCGCATCCGGCAGATCCGGCAAAAGCGGACATCCCTTCGTTTCCACATATTTTTTGAACTGAGACATCACCACATCATAATTTCGCAAATAATGCTCGTCGGCAACGGCCCGATCGAAAATTTCCCGGGGCAGCTCTTTGAGCATTTTATCAGGATTGTGCACGCTTTCTTTCCAGGCCTGACGATCCAGGGTCTTGAACAGCATGCGCGCTGCCGGCTGCCAGCCCCACCAGAGATTTTCTGCCAGCTCACCTAAACCGGCAATACGCCCCGGCAAGTTGGCAAACTCGTTCAAAAAATCGTTCATCTGCGGTATTCTTTTCTGTTCAATTCGTGTTCATCGTGCAGGTATTTGATGTTGGATTGGGTTTTTCAAAAACGACCAAGATTATTTAGGTTGACACCCGAAAGCGGGAAAAGGGCCTGAATTAAAAAATCTTCACTTGAAGGCTTCAAAAATGCTGCTGAAGCCAGCAGGATCGAGCTTCTGTCTTATCAGGCTTTTCCCGCTAATTGCGGATTGCTGATCATCCAGCGTCGGCCGCTGTTTGCGGTAAATGATTCCAATCGGAATTCGATCCCCCCACTCCTGAGCTTTGGCGAATGCCGTCATGGCATCCGATGGATCAAAATTAGTATCATCATCGATAGGGTAGATCCGCTCGGCATACCATTTGAACGTATTGACCCGGTTAAATGAAACACAGGGCTGCAGAATGTCAATAAACGCGAAACCGCGGTGCATTATTGCCGCGCTTATCAGTCTGGTAAGGTGTTCGACCTCTCCGGCGAATCCTCGGGCCACGAAGCTGCAATCCGAAGCAATTGCAAGCAGCAACGGGTTCAGCGGCGGGCTGGTTGAACCTGTCGGGGAGGTTTTGGTGATAAAACCCAATCCACTGGTCGGTGAAGTTTGGCCTTTGGTGAGGCCGTAAACCTGATTGTTATGTACCAGGTAGGTAATATCGATGTTTCGTCGCATGGCATGCAGAAAATGGTTGCCGCCCTCCGCATAGCCGTCACCGTCGCCGCCTTCGGCCAACACCGTCAGCTCATGGTTGGCCAGCTTAATTCCTGTGGCCACCGGCAGTGTTCTGCCGTGCAGACCGTTTAACGTGTTACATCGAAGATAATGTGGCGTTTTCGGGGCCTGCCCGATCCCGGATACGATGGCAATCTCATGGGGCTCTTTACCCAATTCAACGAATGCCTGCTTGAGGGCTTTGAGAATCGAAAAATTTCCGCAGCCGGGACACCAGGCAATCGGATCATCGCTTTCAAAATCTTGCGCAGAAACCATTTTATTCTCCTTCATATCTGTTCTTTAACCCGCATGACGATTTCGCGGGGCGCAAACGGCCTCCCATCGAATTTTAATATTTTGTGAAAAACCGGCCGCCCTGCTTTAGCAGTGAAGAAATTTGCAAATTGCCCGGTAAAATTACTTTCAACAGCAAATATTTTTGTCTTTTTCTTTATCTTCGCTAAAAATGGGACTGCGCTGAATGGAAAAAGCTCACTGAAATGGATCATTTGAGCGGCGATGCCCTCACGATTCAAAATATTTACTGCTTCTTTCATCGCGCCATAAATTGATCCCCATCCCAGAAGCACGATATCCGCTTTCTTTGATGGAAAAATATGGGGCGCCGCCATCCGGCTGCGTATCCCCTCCAGTTTCCGCATCCGTTTGCGGACCATCCGGGTTCGTATCTCGGCACTTTCCGTGATATGTCCCGCTTCCGTGTGCTCGTCACTGTCGGCATACAAAACGGCCTTAGATCGACCCGGTAAAATTCTGGGCGAAACGCCCGTCTCCTGCCAGGCGTACCGTTTGTAATCTCTCACTGAAGATATCTGATGGTCTGTATGAATGTTGCCGCGATCAATGAATATTTGATTCAGATCTAAATGGTCTAACGTATAATAGGAATCATTGAGATGCTGGTCTGCTAAAACAATTACCGGCGTCTGATAGCTTTCGGCCAGATTGAAGGCTTTGGCCATCAAATAAAATGCCTGCTCCGCATGGCCCGGAGTCAGAACTGCCCGGGGAAACTCACCGTGAGAAGCATGGATGACAAATTGTAAATCGCCCTGTTCGGTTCTGGTGGGCAGCCCGGTGGCGGGGCCCGGACGCTGGGCAACCACAACGATAATCGGCGTCTCGGTCATTCCGGC
>JBFFCW010000001.1:0-52789 GCA_041559695.1 Desulfobacterales bacterium | reverse complement strand
TTGGCAAACCGGAGCGATTCTCTTTTGCGGCAGCTTTGATGTACAGTACCAGAGCCAGCAAATAAAAAAAGGTCGCTAAAAGATCTTCGTTGTAGGAAATACAATTAACGGTCTCGGTCAGCACCGGGTGACAGGCAAATACCAAGGCGGCGACCAGAGAATATCTTTTATTTTGCCGGATAATGTCCACCAGCACGTAGACCCCGATCACATTTAAAATATGCAGCAGCAGACTGGTTAGATGGAATGCCAGCGGATTTAGGTTAAACAGGGCGTATATCAGAAAGTATGACAGCGTCGCGATGGGGCGATAACTGACTTCGGCCTGGGCAATTTTAAAGTAATCCAGACTAAAAAATGCCGGAAAGTTTTTAGCGAGATCCTTAATGTGCACGTTGTGCACGATTGTTGTCATATCATCAAAGACAAAGCCATTTGGCAGGGCGTTTATATAGACGGCAATGGCCAGGGCTATCGGCA
This sequence comes from Desulfobacterales bacterium, assembly GCA_041559695.1. Taxonomy (GTDB): domain Bacteria; phylum Desulfobacterota; class Desulfobacteria; order Desulfobacterales; family JAHEIW01; genus JAHEIW01. Next base: position 52,309 of record JBFFCW010000001.1, on the reverse strand, counting down.
GGATGATCGGCAGAAATTGCGTATAGCGCCCTTTTAGAAAAAAACCGTCTTTTTTGTTTGCAGCATTCATCTCTTATCGCTAAATATCAGATATACCCATCGGGGTAAAGGGAACAAACGTCAATGGAATCAACCATGGAAACAGCGGGAACCACTGAAACAGACCCGGGTCCGGAGCCAACCGAACAATTTTTAGAATTGCCCGATGGGCGGATCCACTACCTGGATTGGGGCGGTGACGGTTTACCAGCGCATTTTTTGCATGGCAATGGTTTTTGTGCGGGAACCTATACGCCGTTTATGCGATATCTTGTTGATGATCTCCACATTCTGGCCAGTGATGTGCGCGGTCACGGGGGCTCCGATCAGCCCAGAGTTGAACGCGTCCGCCATTGGGACATTTTTGCAGAAGATTTAAGAAATCTGATCGAGCAAAAAATGTCGCCGCCGGTTATCGGCCTGGGCCATTCGCTGGGCGCCGTGACAACTTACATGGCTGCGGCTAAATATCCGCATCTTTTTGGCGGTATCGTTTTGATCGACCCGGTTATTTTACCCCGACGGCTGTTATGGTTGCTTGCCGCTTTGAAATTTCTGGGGTTAGGGGGGGCGTTACCTCTGGCGAAGATGGCCAGACGGCGGCGGCGGATCTTTAAGAGCAAGCAAGAGGCTCTGAGGCTCTTTGCCGCCGGACGAGGCATCTTTAAAAACTGGTCCAAAGAATTTGTGCAGGCATATTTAGAATGCGGGCTTCTCGAAAAAGATGAAAAGACAGCGGTTTTAAAATGCGATCCGGAGCTCGAAGCCCAGATCTTTGAATCCATTCCGCTGAAAGTCTGGCGATATGCGAAAAAGATCAAGTGCCCCGTAATGGCCATTCGCGGAGAATTATCCGATACGTTCTATGCTGACGCGGCCCGGCGATTGGGGGGCATCATTGCTGATTATGAGCTGCAGACCATTCCTGATACCGGACACTTCCCGCCGATGGAAAAACCGCAGGAAAGCGCCCGCCTTATTTTAGATTTTGTCCATCGAAAATTAAAATCAACCTGAATTCCTGCCAGAGCCGGCAACTCCCGGGCCCGCGATTTGCTGATTTTTTTAAAACCTGAATCGGCTCGCAAAAAAGATATCATCGTCACTGCCGGCGGCAAGAATATTACGCCCCAGTATATCGAAAACAAATTCAAGGCCAGCGTCTATATTAATGATGCGGTGGTTATCGGCGACCGGCGTAAATATTTAACCTGTTTGATTATGATTGATGAAGACAACGTGGTTAAATATGCTCAGGATCATAAAATTCAGTTTTCAACCTACAAGGATCTGACCCTGCATGATGATATTCGAAAGATGATTGGGGATGAAGTTCGAGCGGTGAACAAAACTTTGGCGAGAGTTGAAACGATTAAAAAGTTTTGTGTCCTGCCCAAAAAACTCTACGAGGAAGACGGCGAAGTCACCCCCACCATGAAAGTCAAGCGCAAGTTTGTCAATGAGGCCTTTTGCGAATTAATCGACAGCATGTATTGATGACAGAGGACAGGTCCAGGTGATTGCGGATTTCGGAATTTTAATAGCCACGGGCCCACACAGACCCACACAGATGATCTATAAAAAATATCCGCAGATCACACAGATTACACAGATTATAAAAATAAGCTCTGTAAAATTCGCCACCCCAATGGAACCCTCCTAAAGGTCAACCCTATGTGGCTGCCAGAAGCCAGGAGTTATCTTGCTGATAATTTAAATGCGTCAATGACGCCATGACAGCTGCAGGCGGTACTGAGTACTATCGGCCCTTGGGCGGCCTCAATTTCATTTAAGGCAGCAAACAGGGCCCCGGGTGTGTATCCGCCCACCCCGGGGGCCAGTTGATGGCTTCGGATCACAACGGTTTTTAGGTCTTTTCGCTGAATTGATTTCAGAAATTCATGCAGGACCATTAACCGCGGTTTACCCGTATGGGTGCAGATTTCATCCGGCTCGGGGCAGTTTTCGGGGCATTTAAAATCGGCGATGCTGATATAAAGTCGGCCGGTTTCTGCGTTTGTCGGATAGGGAAGCTCAGTGACGAGGTCCTGCGGTACGGCGATTTTTTGTACGTTGTGGGTCTTTGATAGTTTGGTTCTGATCCACTCATATGCCGCATGCAAAGGGATGGCGGGCACAATCCAGTCGGGGTATGGCGCGCTCACCAGGTTGCGTTCAAGGTATTGGATACCGTCCGTGCAAACCGCCTCAAACCCCAGCCGGCCCAACTGCCTGCAAACGGCTTTTTCCTTCTCCACAACGGTCAGGTTCGTTAAGGGATGTTTTTTGCTGAGCGTATTGGCGGCCCTGAGGCCAAATTTGCCGCCACCGATGATCCAAACGTTGTCCACGGCTGATTGTCCTGGCCTGTTTTCAAGAAGCGGCGCTTTGCTGTTTAAGCATGGCGATCGGCTTTACCATATCCAGGATATGGTTGTGAATCATCTCCAGCCGATCCCCGGGTGCGCCCAGCATCAGATCACATGGATCCACCGCTGATTTCAGCCGGCACCCCAGACCCAAAAAGGTAATGTTGGAAATCCCCTCCAGAAGGGGCAGGGCCGTAATATCGGCACAGCCGCCCAAGGCGCCGCCGGATTGCGGAAGCTGCATGCGCCCGCCTTTTTCATAATTCAGGGCGTAAAGCAACCACATGACCTGCTCACTGTTGGCGGTAAATATCATAACCTGGGGCGTTTGTTTAAAATATGACAGCGGGGCGATCAGCGCGGCCCGGGTTTTGCCTTTTTCCAGGTACGACGATTTGAGAATCGTTTCAGCCGAAGCCGCTTCAGTTTCAAAGAGGCCCACACCATACTTTTCTAAGACTCCGTCATCCAGGAAGGCCGCCATGTCTTTTTCAAAACCCAAAACGGATGTTCCCAGTTTGCAGCCCATTTGCTCTTTTTTCAAAAGCAGGACCTCACCCTCACCGGCGGCGACCAGCGCATGGCAATAGCTTTTGTATTCTCTTTGGGTGAAGGGCAGTTCGACCGGCAGCGGGTCTGTTTCCTGGTAAAGCAGGACGCCAACCGGCTCATATTGAAGGGACAGGCTTTTAACCAGGTTTCGAGAAATGGTTTGAAAATCGTTCATATCGTCTTCCTCAGCATTTAAATTTTGATGAATTCGTAAAAAACTGAATTCATCAAGTGTTTGGTGTTTCGTATTTTGTGTTTAGTATAGCGTATATGACTTTTTATCAATTTGATACAATTCTAAACACTAAACACCAAATACTAAACACCAAATACTAAACACTCTCGTAGCAAAAAAGCCGGTAACAGACAACAACCTTCTGTTGCCAAGCTTGACACAAAATCATGAAAGGAATATTCCTTAACCGAGCGGTCTGGGAGTTTTGCCGTCATGCCCGCGTCAGGCGGGCATCCAGGTTTTAATGATGGTCATGACAGACTTGAACTAATTTCAGAGATTTTATAAATTAAGTTAATTAGATTTAGGGAGACGAAGATCAATGGCAATTTTGGGCGTGCTGACCTGTGAGATTCTGGAACTGGAATTTGCCGAATTGTTGGCGGTGGATAAGGAAGTCGGCCGCATTACGGTTCTTGAGAATGAGCGATCCGCGCGCTTGATTGCTGCCTTTGAGTCCACCAATAAAGACAAGTTAAATCGGATCGCCCATCTGAATGATTTCACCCCGGATCCCCAAATTGCTCTGGAAGTCTTGGTCGGTGTTTTAGAGCTGGCCTTGCATATTCGCAAACACACCCTTCAACAGGGATTAATTGAGGCAGCAATGGCATTTGGGCCTCGCGTGGATGCTCTGATGCTTGGATACGGTTTGTGCGGGAACGCATTTGAAAATCCCGGGGGACTGCTGTCCGATGCCGGGGTGCCTGTTTTTATCCCCATGGATGAGGATCATCCGGTTGACGATTGTATCGGTCTGATTATCGGTGGGCGCAAACGCTATTACGAAGAACAGTGCCGGGTGGCGGGCACCTTTTTTATGATACCCGGCTGGACATACCATTGGAAGCGCATGTTCGAGCAGGAGTTCGGCAACCTAAGCGCTGAAATGGCGAAACGGCTATTCAAGCATTATGAACGCTCTCTGCTGATTCAAACACCGATTATGTGTCTTGCAGAAATGAGACGAAATATCGAGGCTTTCAATGAGATGTTTGGTTTCCGTACGGACGTCTGTGAAGGCACCCATAGAATCTTATTAAAGACCTGGGATTCGGTCAAGGCATATCTGAATTCTAAAACCGATTGAGTAAATGGAGGAAGACAATGGAAAAAATCCAAACCAGAATGGGTGACGGTATCAGGTGCGAAATGACCGGAGCCGAACTCCGGGAAGATCTTGAAAAAGGGACGACCGATGCTGCAGACAGAGCAAAGATCCCGGTTCTTACCAAAGATGAACTTCAGTACTTGTATGAAATCCACAAATGTACGGATCGGGTGGTCGGTGTTGAAAAAGGAAAGGAGGTTTGCCTTACCTACGACAGCTGTACCACTAAAATCAAGCGCGCACACGTCTCGCTGAGTAAAATCCAATCATTACAGATTTTTGAAAGGGCACTCGGCGCCGATACCCTGGAGCTTGCTCACATTGACTACAGCTATAAACCGGTAAAACCCATCGTGGTATTCGAGAAACCCATCATGGAACAGGCGTTATTAATTACCATTCCGGCCCTTCTTTATGGTGCGATGCCGAATTTGGGATTGTACAGCCAACCCGTCGGTCCCTGCCCCAATCCACTGGATCTGTTCGCTCAGGGGAAGATCGCCGAAGGCAGGGCCTCTTTTGAAGAGGCGATAGATTATGCGGTAAAAGACATGGTCTATGTGGGCAGTGAAATGTATGAAACCGGAGCAGATGGCATTAATTTTGACACCACCGCTGCGGCGGGAGATGCGGAGTTTCTCGCGGCGCTCCAAGCAGTGGAGATCCTTAAAAAGAAATATCCCGAGATGGGCATTGAAATGGGAATGGCTTCGGAATTCATAATGGGGTTGCATGGTGAGGTCGAATACGATGGGGTCCGATTGGCGGGGCTCTATCCCCACGACCAAATAAAACTGGCACAAAAAGCAGGGGCTACGATCTTCGGACCGGCCATCAATGTCGTCCCCAGCAAATCACTGCCTTTCAACCTGGCCCGGGCCCTCACCTATACAAAGGCCTGTTCGGAGGCATCCGATATCCCGGTACATGCCAATCTGGGAATGGGTGTGGGTGGCGTTCCAATGGCGATTTCCCCGCCGGTGGACGCCCTGGCGAGAGCTTCCAAAGCGCATGTTGAGATTTGTAGATTGGACGGATTGTAGGTGGGCGTTGGCGACCCTTACGGGATGCATGCGGCACATGCAATCGTTTCGGGGATGGGCGGATTACGCACTGCCGGAGATCTGGTGGCGCGTTTGCAGCTGAACCGGGCGATGCGGATTGAGGACGCCAAGAAGTATGTGGCCGGCAGGCTCGGGGTTTCGGTGGAAGATATCGCAGATCCGGTTGCCATGAGAGAAGTCAGGGAAGATATGGATCTTGGGGCCCTGAATGAATGCCCTGGCGTGGCAAAAGGAATTGATGCCAAGTTTCGCATCGCAAAATTGCTAAATTTGGAAATTAACTGTGTCAACAAGTTTAAACAAAAAATATCTTGATTGAGGGCAAACGGAAAAAAGTTGTTACCGATTACCCAAGCCCTTGTATCTTGGCGCCGGAGAGAACTGCAAAAGCGTTCCACCGATTGAGGCGCTCTTTTTCTCCTTTACAATAGAACCCGCAAGGAAAAATTATAGGCAACCGAGGAAATGGAAAACGCGGAACTGTTGGGGGCGGTATTGAAATCCACGGCCATCGGTTTGACACGATCGAAAAATTCTTGTGCCATGACAAAGGTGATCCCATTGTGATCGATTACCGTATCGCCATTTCTTGGTTCATCCAGAACCATTGCCAGCGTCTGACCGGGTCATGCAGCTTCTACCAATAGGATCCGGATAGAAGAAGCATTCTTCCGTCGGGCTAACAGCGCCTGGAGCTTTTCAGTTGCGCTCTCAGAAACTTCAAACTCCGCCGTTGCCTTTTTTGCTTCAATCGCTTTTAGAACGTTCAGCAACTTTTCGAGGACCCCTCGAACGATGCTTGAACCTCACCCTGCTGTTGAGCAAGATGCTTTTTGGGGCAAACAATTCTCGATAAATTTGAAATCATTGGCATCCCACCCATGGCAGATTATTCCCATGACGGTCCCTTCCTGTCTGGTCTATTTTTAATCCATATTGGCATCGAATCCAAACACCCATGGGCCTCGGTTCTCCCTCACGGTGAAAACGCATTTTAGGACTTCCTTTTGCGGGCCATGGCGATGAGTTCATCGTATTTCCCAAGCACACCCAGACGAGCGGATTTGGATTTACCGCGGTATAGCTTCAACTCATTTTTTAACATGGCGTGAAAGGGGATAATGATTGCCGATGGTTCTTTCTCGGTCTGGATCCGGGTACTTTCCGGACTTCTTTTTTTTAACTTCTTATTTCGACTGCTTAGATATTTATTAAAATCTATATGTTTCATTGTTTTATTCTCCCTAGGCTCAAGGCCGCAATCAACGACCGGCATCAGCTCGGCTTTAGCGGGCCCCCATATGTTTTCACCGCTTCAACCATCGCCCTGATGTTGGCGGTAGGGGTTTCGGGGGGAATACCACAACTGGGCTCAATCAGATCCGCCCCACCTTCAATCGCCTTCTTGACTTCGGATTTAACCTCTTTGGGAGAGCCCCGGGTTAACGTGGTTTTAGAGCTGACATTGCCAAGGATTTTGACTTCCCCGACAAGAGGTTTGATCTTGGCAATATCCACTGTCTCTGCCACGCTGATTCCATCATAACCGCACTCCGCCAGAAACGGAACCATCGGTTCTTCTTTGCCGCCGATGTATAGCAGCCGGATACCATAAAAATTTTCAGCAATTCGAATTAAAGCGGGTTTTAAGAAGCGATGAAGCACTTCAGGTGTTACCAAATTCTGCGCGAGAGAGCCGTCTGCAACGGTTACAAAATCAGAACCGGCCCGGTATTGAGCTTTACCGAACGCAATGATAAATTCGGTCGCAAAATCAAGAACGGATCTTACATGCTCAATATTTTTGAGAGACCATATCGAAAAGCGCTCTATCCCGACCAGTTCGCAAGCAAGCGTGAACGGACCGATAACATGGCTCGAGACCGGAAGAAAGTCTCCTACGAGTTCTCTTGCTATTCGTATTGCTTCCAGAACAACCGGCAGTCTGCCCGAATCAAGGATGCGATTCGGCATCTTTAAGTCCTGAGGATTCGTGCAGGGATGCTCCACGACGACAGGGTAAAGATGCCGTTGTTTGGGATATCTTGTTTTACATCCTAAAGCTTCGGCTTCCACGATGTTGTGAAATGGGAGCTTCACACATTCTATGCCGCCGATTTCATAGCCGGCAATAGCAAGTTTGGCCATTAATTTTGGGTCCTTATGAGCAGCAGGCCAAAAGATGCCGGTTGCCTTTTGCATGTCAACATTTACGGAACCGCCACAACCCGTCAATGTTGTGACGGGCACGCGATCGGTTCTGCTTCCCAATAGCGCTTTGAATGCTCTTTTCTTTGGGCTGAGTTTCATTTGATCCGGAACCGATAAATGCTTTATCGTTACTGTGCATAAAAATGATAAGGATAAAGTCAACCGGGTGCAACTCTTTTAAATTCAAATCATGCCGCTTAGGTTTTTGGGAGCTGCTATTTTGGGCGTGATTTCAATCAATTCGATTATAATTTGATAACCCAAATTTTCCGGAAGCAATTGACTCTCTTTCCGGTTTGTCTATTGTATTGGGGGGTGAGTTGGGGTATGGTCCAGTCGAGTGGGCCTCACCCGATCGAGATAATGATAATCGTTGAAAGTAAAGGACATTTAAAGCGCTATGAAAGGATATACGCAGGTTTATACCGGTAATGGAAAAGGCAAAACCACAGCCGCATTGGGTCTGGCCATACGAGCTGCAGGTGCCGGGTTAAAGGTATTCATTGCCCAGTTTATTAAATTGGGAGACTTCAGTGAGATTAAATCACTGAAGCGGTTTTCCGACCTGATTACGGTAGAACAATTCGGGCTCGGCCTTTTCGAAAATAATCCTTCGCCAGAAGATTTCGAAGCTGCTCAGAAAGGGCTTGATAAGGTAAAGAAGATCATCTTTTCTGATGCGTATAACGTTATTATTTTGGAAGAGGCCAATGTTGCGGTGAAGCATAACCTTTTCTCCGTACAGGAACTTATCAACTTAATCGTAAACAAACCTCCTGATTTAGAACTTGTGATAACAGGCCGCGGTGCTTCCCCCCAGATTATTGAACATGCAGACCTGGTCACTGAGATGCGATTAATCAAGCATTATTACCAGAAAGGCGTTGGAGCCAGGATTGGAATCGAAAAGTAATTCGATTTTTAAGAGATACGAGCGCATGGAAAAGCCGGATTTGTAAATTTGTTCGTGCCAAATCGTCATCATTTCAATTCAAACCTATCGTTAAAGGCGCTAAGGCCATGAATAGACGGAAAATAGACAAGAGTATGACCATAGCCTTAAAAAGCGTAAAGGGCATAGTGAAAGCCGGCCCTTTTGCAAGCGATGATCGCCGGAAGATGCTTGATGTTGAGCAGGAAGCGGAAAAGAAGGCCTTTATGGGACTCGGTAATGTCGTCAATGCCGGCGTACGGGAAGTTTTGACCTGCGAATTTATTTATGTCGCCCTGACGAATATGGATTTTGACTGGGGCTGTCAGCCCAGTTTGGTTATGAAAAAAGGACAGGACCTGGTGGGTGAAGAGGTCCGGGATAAAGAGCACCTTGCCGAATTGTCGGACCGTAAAGATGTCTGGTTTATGCACCAAAACTTTGTTATTTATAAAGACAAAGTCTCTTTTCCGCAAGATTTAATGAAAAAAATATGCCATTTTGAAATTCCGGGTCTTCAAGCGGATTGGTGCCAGCTGGACGATGAGGCGATTGAGAATCATTCCATTATCTATGCAAATCCGAGTACACTTGGCGATACGTTTTTAAAAGCGCAGTATTTCGATGGCATCCATGAAAAAGGATTGGGAACGATTCTCATCGGAGTGAATGTGTAAACAAACCGTTTACTCCAATAGTATGATGCTGTAGTAATTAAATGAATCTTTCGTATTTTCAGCAACCTGGGGAGTTTTGCCAAGAAGTTGAAGTGTCCCGATCACATCAATCGAAAACGACTCCACCGATGGCCGTTTTTCCTGCGGAAAACGACAATTTTCCGGGTAGATGCATTCCTTGCACAGGGCGCAGCATTCCCCCACCAGGCTGAACGCTTTATAAAATCCTTCCAGAAAAAGTAGACGTTCCAAGCTAACGGTTACCTTCCAGCCGCGTACCTGTTTTATTCTTTTTCGGGTATTATTTAGATAAAATTCCGGATACCGCTGCCGGACCTCCAAAAGCAGCGCTGAAGAAAATTCTCCAAGAATCTTACGCGCCTCATCAGGTCCAGGTGTGGCCGGCGGACAACACCAGGTGGTGTTATAGCGGTTGCAACCATAGCGGCATTTCAAATTGACCCATTCGGCAACAATGATATCTTCTGTACAAATAGGCGTGATGGCCTCCAGGCCATGAGTTTTTCCCTTATCAAAGAGCCGTTGCAGCAATGATTGGGAAATATTGCCGGTGCTTTGGAACGGTACGACTTTATTACCTTTCATGTGAATTTTCTCCGTATAAAGAAGATTCGCAGAAAACTGAAGAGGCACAGCCCATTACTGAACACATGCGGCGATGCCTCTTCAAATCAAAAGGTCTATACCTTTTTAACAAGGCTCGAGCTTACCATATTTCTGCGTCGCGGCAATCAGCGCTTCCATGTTCTCCTTGGGAGCGGCCGGGAAAATGTCACACCCGGGCCAGATGGCACTGACACCGTTCGCAACGGCTTCTTTTACGGCATTGTCCACATCCTCCGGGCTTCCGGTCACAATTACTTTATAAGGATCGACATTGCCCAAAATACATACATCCGATCCCAACTTCTTGCGCGATTCCGCCACGTCGTTCACCTGGTCTACGCTGATGGCGTCTGCCCCGCAGAGGGCCATCTCCTCGACAATGGTATTCGTATCTCCACAAATATGCAGGATTTTGGGCGATGCCAAGCCCTTGAAGACTTTCTCCAGATGGGGCCGAATAAGGGTTTTAAACATACGCGGGCTCAATATATCCGGCCCAGCCCCCATCTCGCGGACGGTAATGTAGTCAGCCCCCGCTTCTCTATAGATCCCCGATATTTCGATGAGTACATCCGCTAGCTTGTCCAGTACCCCATCGACCATGTCTTTCTTTTTAAACGCCATCTTGGCCAAATCGCCAATATCGACAAGTTGCCCGGCCAGGGTATAGGGCCCCAGCACCCATGCCGCGATCGGCACTTGATCGCCGATTTCCGCTTTTAACTGGCCAATCGCGTCTACGACCAAAGGAATCCGCCCCGCCTCGGCCAGATCCGACGGGACCTGCAGGTCCAGATCCGCTACGGTTTCCGACACCTTTTTTGTTATGGTGGGGTAAACGATATCGGTGTGGTGGGAATAAAAGTTTACGCCGGCGCCAAGGGCTTCGGCCTCAACCCCCATATCAAAGGGGACGGCTGCACATTCTAAACCAAAGAGCTGATAGGTGGACGCCGCCACGCTTGCCATTTTATTGGCGTCCACATGTATCTCGGCAAAATTCCAGCCGTATTTCTCAAGTCCGTGTACGGTTACATTCCCATAGCCGCTGAAGACCGGAAGACGGTCTATCTGTTCCCGTGCAAAAAATTTAAGCACTCTCTCTTTGGAGCTAAGTTCTGTGTTCATATCTCATTTTCCTCCTGTTTTGTGAATTCCCCGCCCTTTTGGGCGGGGAATTTCACAACCGTTGGTTTACTTTTTTTGCGGTAAAATGTGACTGAGGTTCGGAAACTTATCCTTCATATGCGGTATCCACATAGATTTGGCAAACGTCTTTTCAAACTCAGGATTCACCGTCAGTTCTATGTACTCCACCTTCCTGGCGAATTCATCGGCCTCCTTGCGTTTATCAACGTCGAGCAGCGCCATACGCGCACCATCGCCCGCAGCATTCCCCACGGAATAGACATTCTCCGGTTCACAGTCGGGAAACATCCCCAGTACCGCTGCCGATTCCTTGTCTATGTAACTTCCAAAGGCACCGGCCAAAACGACCTCGTCTACCTTCTCGACTCCGAGGGTTTCCAGCAGGATCTTGCTGCCCGCATACATGGCACCCTTACCCAGCTGTATCGCCCGGATATCGTCCTGACAGACGACAACATCCTGACCGATTGACGTCTCCTTGGCCCAGGCAATAACATACTCGTACTGGTCATCCGCTATACGCAGGCGGGGATTGGAATCGTCCTTTAAAAACTTTCCCGTTTTGTCGATAACGCCTGCCAGAAAAAGCTGGGGGATGGCATCAATGATGCCGGATCCACAGAGCCCCTTGGCGCCCACTTCCTCCGACTTCATCTCGGTATTCCAGCGGGTTTCATCAATAATTTTGAAGCGGACATCTTTGGTTTCCGGATTAATTTCCACCTTTTCAATCGCCCCCGGCGCCGCGCGCATGCCGAATTTCAGCTCGGCGCCCTCAAAGGCAGGACCGGTGGCGCAGGATGCCGAGATCAGCATCTTTTTATTACCGAAGATGATCTCACCGTTGGTTCCGATATCGATAATAAGCTTTATTTTATCCTGCTTGTAAGGCTCTTCGGCAATGAGCACCCCGACATTATCGGCTCCGACAAAGCCAGCCTCGATCGGAAGCACATGGACATAGGCCCCCGGGGAGATTTTAAGCCCGACGCCGCGGGCCTGGGCAATATCGGAGGATTCCTTCTGGGCAAAAACGCCACAGTGCAGACAACGCTGTGATTCCTGTTTGGCCGCCTGCTCCTCATAGCCCAGCTCGACCTCGGCAAGCCCTTTGCGTTTTTGCAGTTCGAGCAGGGGCTCCGCCTGTCTCGCCTCTTTTACCACGCCATCCTTGGGCACCTCTTCGATGCGTAAAAGAGGCGCAGGTCTGGATTCCTTAACATCCATTCCGGCCAGATAAAGCTCAATGGAAATAGCGGCGTTCTTACCGCCGGCAACAGCACCGATGACGTCAGCCGGCCCGGAGGCCACATCACCGCCGGCAAAGACCCCTGCAATATTTGTTTCCAGGGTGGTTTTGTCTGCTTTGATAATACCGGACGGGTATTTTTCCAGCTCGCTAAAGTCTTTTCCGTCCGGTTTCTGACCGATGGCAACAATCACGGTGTCCGCCGGTATGGTGGGGGTCGGTTCGTCGCTGAATTTAGGATCAAATCTGCCTTCCGAATCGAGCACGGAGACGCAACTTGAAGTTTCGAGGGCCGTGACCTTGCCGTCCTGCGTCAGGATCTTGGCGACGCCGAGATTCGGATGCACAATAACGCCTTCTTCCGCGGCCTGTCCAATTTCCATGTCCTGGGCCGTCATTCTGTCCGCACAGGTCAGGTCGGTGGATTCCAGACAAATCAGGTTGACTTCGCCGGCGCCCAGCCGCTGGGCCAGCCTGGCGGAATCGATGGCGACGCTTCCGCCGCCAATAACCGCCACCTTATCACCCAGCGCGACCGTTTCACCGGTATTGGCCTTCTTAAGAAAATCAAGGGCGTGGATGACGCCGTCCGCATCTTCATCAGGAATTTCCAGCTTCAAGCTTGACCAGGCGCCCGTACCCAGAAAGATCGCCTTATACCCCTGATTGAAAAGGCTCTCAATGCTGTCCACCGGGCTGTTGGTTTTTATCTCCACACCCAGTTCCTTAATATAGTTGATCTCGTCATCCAGGATCTCTTTGGGCAGCCGGTATTCGGGTATGCCATAACGCATCATTCCGCCGCACTCGGATTCCGCCTCAAAGACCGTCACCGGATATCCGTTTTTGACCAGCTCAAAAGCGCAGGCAAGCCCGGCCGGCCCGGAACCGACGACAGCAATCTTTTCCTCTTTTGTTTTCTCGATGGGTGCCGCTTTCTCCCGGCCCTGCTCGATCTCGTAATCGGCAATAAAACGATGCAGCGAGCGGATGGAAAGCGGTTCTTCCACAAATTGTCTTTCGCATTCGGTTTCACAGGGATGGTTGCAAATACGCCCGAGCGCTCCGGCAAAGGGAATGGCCATCCTAACCAGTTCGAGGGCTTCCCGGTGCTTGCCCTGGGCGATGAGATACAGGAAGTCCTGTCCGTTGACCCCGGCCGGGCATGCGACCTGGCAGGGCGGCCAGATACCCTTGCCGGCGACTTCAGCCTCCGGTTCTATTTTGAGTCCAAAGTCCCGGGCTTTAATATCGATTGAGTGATGAAGTGCGGGCGGGAAAGGGGAACGACCGATATATTTCGGATCGGTATTCAGGTAGATATGGTGCATACAGGTATTGCCCACGATGGACATATCGACGATATCCTGTCGTTTAATACCCACTGCGGATGCAACCTCATCCGCAACTCCGTTGAGGCCGTCAATAATGGCACCGTTTAGGATCTCGAGACCTCTGGGGTTGGTCATGGTGAAACTGATACGGGACATTACATCTTCGCCATATACCACCTGCGGATTCATCATGGAGCCGGTCGTCAGAACTTTGCCGTCCGTCAAATCACAAAGGTAACCGGCAACTGTGGATGTACCCACATCCACCGCAAGACCGTAAACCTTTTCGACACGTCCCGGCTCGACTTTGATGATCTCTTTATTATGCCAGACGGTTGCGGTTATCTTCCAATCACCTTCACGTACGACGGTTTGGAGTTCCATGAGCACCTGATAATCAATCGAGAGATTACTCAGGTTGTACTCTTTTTCAAGTGCGTTTGTAAGCCGCTCCAGGTCGCCGAGGGTATCCTCCAGGGTGGCCTTTTTAAGCTCCACATAGTACTTCTTTACCGCCGGGTTTAAATTCATCGGCCTGTCGGTGGCCGCTTTGCGGACGACCTGTTTGCCCATGCGGCTCTCCTCGGGGACGAACAGGACGACATCTCCCAGTATCTTTGTCTGGCAGGCCAGACGGTAGCCTTCTTCCTCCTGCTGGAGATTGAAGAACTTTCTTTCCGTCGGCCCCATGGGGGAAAGATTTTCCCGGGTTGACGTTATGCCGTATTTCTCGAAATTACCTTCTTCGATGCGAACCTTGCACGTGCCGCAAATGGCCTTTTCGCCGCATACGCCCTCTATATCAACACCCAGCGCCACCGAGGCCTCTTTAAGGCTCGTTCCTTTCTCAAGGTAGCCCCGGCACCCGGATGGCTGAAAAATGACTAAATATTTATCTTCCTCATTTCCTGGCATACTTCATTCCCTTTCGATATATTGTGGTTAAGTACTGTTAGCGCTTGATGAATCCCTTACCGGGCCTTCAATATTGGTACCGTCGCGGTTTTAAGCCATCAGGACTATTTCATTTCTTCTTCCTTCAGCATCTTGATCAGTTTGATCGCTTCGTCAACGGCGGTCCCGGCGCTTTCTGCATAGCCGTCAGCGCCGTACGTGTCTACAAGTTCCGGTGTGATGGGAGCGCCACCGAGCATGATGCGGACGTTGGGATTTTTCTCTTTCAGCTTCTTTACAATTTCGGGCATCGCCACCATGCTGGTGGTCATCAGTGCGGAGAGACCGACGATGTCGCAATCCGTCTTCATCTGCTCTTCCAGAAATTTTTCTAGCGGCACATCCTTTCCCAGATCATAAACGGTCCATCCGGCGACATCGAACATCATCTTGATCAGGTTCTTACCGATGTCATGAACATCGCCCTCGACCACACCCAGGACGATGGAGCCTTTGGCCTCGGATTCCCGGCCCGATTCCTTGATGGCCGGCCTTAGAATGTCCAGTCCGGCATATAATGCATCCGAGCAAAGCAGCAGTTCAGGGACAAAGTATTCCTTTTTATTGTAAAGATCTCCCACCTCTATCATCCCGTCGGCAATCCCTTCCATGGTTGCGCGGAATGGGTCAACACCTTCGTCCAGGGCAGTTTTGCACCACTCTTGCACGCCATCCTCATCATAGTTTATCAGTGCCTGACGAATCTCGTTTATGATTTCTTTTGTTCTTTCTTCTGAAGCCATTTTTAACCTCCTTATACATTTAGTCGCACTTGATTATTGTTGTATTGTTTTCTCGAATCTTATCCGACAATCTGATTCTCAGAAATAATCAGAGACTTATCCAATGGTTTTAAGCTGTTCAACAAACTCCGGGAACAACTTATACAACGGGTGATTTTGATCTTTGGGAAATTCCTTTGTCTCGGCGAACGCTGCGGTGGCCAAAAAGGCGTCGGCCATCGCTACGGCCGGAAAGATCCTTGTTGCTCCGGCCATGGGCCCGGAGAATATCATGTCGTGGTACATGAAAGCAGAAAGAGCCTCCAGGCCGGCATCGGCAGCAGCCCAGCCTTTGAAACCCCATAACTCCTGGGCTTTTTTCCACATATAGGAGCCGTTGCTTGGCGCACTGGCCCCTGGAAATCCCCATTTCTCCTTGATCATCCGGTTTGCAATACCGCAAAAGGCTGTGGCCGGGCCATTCATCACGGAGGTGTCGACAAAAATGCTTTCAAACTCGGCGCCGACCTTCTCGATGGCGTCTAAAAGCTTTTGGGTTCCGGTAATGCGGCCGCTGGGCAATTGATCTTCCTGGTCAAAGGCCACCAAAAGCACGTGCTTGACACCAATTTGAGATATTTCGCGGATTTCCGTTTCCAGATCTTTTTCCCATACGGTCAGGCTGTTGTAAAACATGCGGTCCAAAAGGCCCTTTTCCGCGCAGTAGGCTGCGCCTGCCAATTTAGGCTTCATCACCCAGGCATCGATGCAAAACGGCATATCGCTGGCAGAGGCAACAAAATCAATAAATGTTTCAAATTCCTGTCCCGTATTGGCCACGATGTCGGCCATGCCCGGGATGCCGGTTTCTTCCGTCAAGCGATCCTGGGTTTTGAGCAGTTCCTCAGCCCGCTTTTCGTCGAACCCCTCCTTACGCTTTCCGGTGAAAACTTTATCCCCTTTTTGGAAGATGGAAGCGCAAACCGCCGTGGGGTACTCTCCGGGTTGCCCGCCAAACTTCACTCCGCCTACCTCACAAACTTTTTGCTCGGTTTCAAATTTAAACATGATTTAACCTCCCCTAATGTTTAAGAATTATATGAATTTCCTTCGTAGAGCGAACCAAAAAATTGGAATTCGAGGGAAATTCCGCCCCTGACAAACGTATGCTGAACGGCTTAAATCAGTGCGTATAAATAGCCAGCGACTGACCAATTTTTACCGCCCTCGATCGCTTTGAAATTAACAATGCGCTCCAAAAGGAATGCAAATGATTGTGATGCTTTTTATAGTTGACCGTATAAACAATATCCAAAATGATTTCAATGGTCCGATGGATGATTTTTATTAGCACGCAGGACTATTTTCAGTTTAATTGACGCTACAAAAGGCATTTTTACGGATTATCAGGAGTGCAACGGTTTTGGGGTTGAGAATGTTGGGTAGAATAATTATAATTGCACTTTGTTTATGGTAATATGATCGCTCATATGGGTGCGGCCAAATGAAAAAGGAAAATAAATCCAAAGAACAACTCGAAAATGAGCTGACCGAATTGCGTCGGCGGATATCCGAGTTGGAAGCCTGTGAAATCAAGCATGCTCAAACCCAGGAATCGCTGCATGAGAGCCAACGGGTGCTGTCCACACTGATCGGCAATCTGCCGGGCATGGCTTATCGCTGTCTGAACGATGAAAACTGGACCATGGAATTCATTAGCGAGGGGTGCTATGAGCTGACCGGTTATGCCCCTTCGGAGCTGATTGGAAATCGGACGCTTTCTTACAGTGAGTTGATCCATCCCGATGATCGTCAGTCTGCCTGGAAGCAGGTACAGAAAGCCCTGGCGAAACGTCAGCCCTTCCGGATGGTATACCGCATCCAAACGGCTTCAGGTCGGGAAAAATGGGTCTGGGAACAGGGTCAAGGGGTGTTTGTGGAGAACGGCGACCTGCTGGCCTTAGAGGGTTTCATCACCGATATCACCGAGCGGACGCTTGCCGAGGAGGCCCTGCGCGAGTCGGAGAAACGATTCAGGGCTTTGTTGGATGTGGTTCCCAGCCCGATTGTGGTATTTAACCTGGACGGCCGGGTTTCCTATCTGAACCCATCCTTCACAAAACTTTTCGGCTGGACCATTGAGGAACTAAAGGGAAAGAAACTCCCCTATGGATCCCCGGAAATTGAGTTGGAAGCCGGTGAAAGCTTCCGGAGACTCCTCGAAGAAGGCGGGCTCTTTCCGTATGAAACCAAACGGATGACAAAAGATGGTCGGATTCTGGACGTCGTGACCAGGGGTGTTGTCTATACCGAGTCCAAAGGCGAACCGGCTGGAGCGCTCATTATCCTCAGAGATATCACCCTGGAAAAGGGTATTGCGCGAAACAAGGGGGTGATGCGCCGGATCAGCATGGCACTTCCGGAACATCCTGATCTGGAAGGCCTTTTGGATTTTATCAGCAGCGAGGTCAAGCGGCTCCTGGGCTCCGAAGGCGCCCTTGTTATATTGCTGGATGAAAAGCGTCAGGAGCTTTATTTTCCCGGTGCGGCTTATGATGATATGACCACCCAAAAAAGGGTCAAGGAAACGCGTTTTCATATGGATCAAATCGTCGCGGGAAAGGTCATTCAGACCGGTGAGCCGATTATTGTGCCCGATGCCTCCAAGGACCCCGATCTTTATCCCGAAAGAGACAAGCAATTCGGATACCATACCCGGAACCTTCTTGAGGTGCCTTTAAAAAGCAGCGATCGCACGATCGGGGTGTTATGCGCCATCAACAAGAAGGAAGGGGTCTTTGATCAAACCGATATTGAGCTGTTGAGTATGATATCGGGAACCGTCGCCCTTTCCATTGAGAACGCCAGGTTTTCCGAGGAAATAAAGCAAGCCCACCGGGAAGTCATGAGTTTGAATCGGGCCAAAGACAAGGTTATCAGTCACTTATCGCATGAATTGAAAACCCCGGTCTCCGTCCTTTCCCTTTCCCTGCGCTCTCTGGCAAAAAAAATGGCGGCGCTGCCCCCGAAGGATTGGACCGCCGTAATGGAAAGGGCCCGACGGAATCTGAATCGCATTATGGAGATTCAATACGTTGTGGAAGACATCATGCGAAATAAGCAGTATAACACCCATCATCAGGTTCTTTCGAACATACTCGATCAGTGCATCGATGAACTGGATGCGCTGCTCACCGACGAAGGCGGTGAGCAGCCGATTTTAAAGCGTGTAAGAAACCGGATTGACGCCATATATGGTTCCAGTGATTTTGTTTCGATAAACATTCTGCTGAATGAATTTGTCAAGCAAAGGCTCGAGCATTTGAGCCCGTCCTTTTCCCACCGCCAGATGAACATCATCAGCCGGCTGGAGCCGGCGCCGGCCATATGCATTCCGGTATATGTTCTGCAAAAGATCGTTGATGGTCTGATTCGCAATGCCGTGGAAAACACGCCGGATGAGGGGAAGGTGGAGGTGAGTGTCCAAAAAAAAAGGCAGGGCACTGCGCTTGTGGTTCGTGATTACGGTGTCGGCGTTACGCAAGAAAACAAAAAACGGATATTTGAGGGCTTTTTTACAACCCACGATACCATGGCCTATTCAACCAAAACCCCCTTTGACTTCAGTGCCGGAGGCAAAGGGGTGGATCTGTTGCGGATGAAAATCTTTTCGGAGCGCTATCATTTTAAAATAGACGTGGACACCTCGCGATGTGGATACATACCGCAGGAAAGTGATATTTGCCCGGACAATATCAGCGAGTGCACCCATTGCAAAAGACAGGAGGATTGTTATGGCTCAGGCGGAACGGCTTTTTCAATTTACTTTTCACCCGCGCCTAAAAGCCCGCAGGATTAGTCACCTTTGCTCTTTGTAAACGCTTCTTGAAATTCCTTGAAAAATTGGTCTTTTTCTTCCCAATCGGGGCCGAATCGTTTTTTAAAATATCCGCCTAATTTATCAAAAACCTTATGCCAGACCGGCTTGCCGCCACCCAGGACCACATCTTCAAGAAATGAACTGAGCTCCACAATTTTGTCCTTGGGAAGGAAAGAAACGGCGCCGAGCTTAATGGATTTTTTCAACGATTCCGGTGAAACAGCATAAGCAGTGAGCATGACGGCAGGAAACCCCCTGGATACGGCTTCTTTTAAAAGTTCAAAACCGTTAACCCCCATAATATCCAGGATGACAATATCATAGTTGTAGCTGGCGAGATATTGCAGGGCGGTTTTGTAATCCTGGGCCTTGTGAACCAGGCACATGTCCAGTTCCTCTGCCACCACCTCAAGCACATCAGGCTCGTCATCGACAATCAGGACGGTCTTGTCTTTCAAGGTGCTTTCCGTTGCCATCGTTTTTTTTGCCTCCTTTTGTGCGGTCAGCCACCCAAATAAGCATTCTTCACCTTCTCATTGTCACGTAACTCTTTTGCATCACCTTTCAGGACGATATTCCCGGTTTCCAGGACGTAGCCCTTCTGGGCCAGAGCCAGTGCAAGACGGGCATTTTGCTCCACCAGGACAATTGTGTTGCCTTCGTTGTGAATGTCCCTTATGATTTTGGCGATTTCAAGGCACATAATCGGGGACAAACCCAATGAAGGTTCATCTAATAGCAGCAGTTTCGGATTGGACATCAGGGCGCGGCCCATGGCCAGCATCTGCTGTTCACCGCCGCTCATTGTGCCCGCCATCTGCTTCTGACGTAACTTCAGTATGGGAAAATGCTTGAAAACCCCTTCCAGGTCCCGATTCATCCCTTCTTCATCTTTACGCAGAAAAGCTCCCATTTCCAGGTTTTCCGCAACCGTCATATAGGGAAAAACTCTTCTGTTTTCCGGGACTTGAGCAATTCCGGCTTTGTTTATTTTTTCCGGAGGCTTTTTGTCGATGCGCTGACCCTCAAACCAGATTTCGCCGGTTGTCGGATGACTGAGCCCTGAAATGGTTCTTAAAGTGGTCGTCTTGCCGGCCCCGTTGGAACCGATAAGGGTAACGATTTCGCCCTGTTCCACTTCAATGGAGATGTTACGAATAGCGTCCACCTTTTTATAATGAACGGTAATGTCTTTGACATTGAGCAGCAATTTTTCCCCCTCTTCGTTAGGCCGCAACCGCTTCTCCGCCCAATAAGGTCGCAACCTCTTCTCCGCCCAGATAGGCCTCGATAACGTCCGGGTGCGCCTGTATTTCTTCAGGTAGACCTTCGGCCAGTTTTTTCCCGAAATTCAGAACGCTTATCTTATCGCAGATGCCCATCACCACCTTCATATCATGCTCTACCAGTAAAATCGTCATTCCCCATTGATCACGCACCTTTTTGATTAAGCCTGTCATGTGATGCGTTTCCGTGGGATCCATGCCGGTAACTGGTTCATCCAACATGAGCAGTTTGGGCTCAGCAGCCAGCGCAATGGCAATACCCAATGCCCTTTGATGGCCATGCGGCAGGTTATAGGCCAGTTCGTCCTTGAGGTCCGACAGGCCCATAAAGTCGATGATTTCCATGGCCTTCTTCTCATGTGCTTGTTCAATGCGCCGGTTTGTTCCGAATATGGTCTTGAAAAGCCCTCCCTTGGCCTGTAAATGGCGGGCCACCAGCACATTGCCCAGAACAGTGAATTTATGGAAAAGGGCCGTTCTCTGAAAAGTTCGCACAACGCCTTTTTCCGCTATTTGACTTGCTTTGAGGCCGGATAATTCTTCTTCCTGGTATATTATTTTTCCTTTGGTGGGCCGATAAACCCCGCTGATAACGTTAAATAGGGTTGTTTTCCCCGCCCCATTCGGTCCGATGACGCCTCTGATCTCGCTCGCCTCCACTTCCAGATCCAGCTCGCTTATAGCCGTCAACCCTCCGAAATTTTTGCTTAAACTTTTCACCTCGAACATTGCCATAAGCGCTTTTTCCCCCTTCTTATCTGAAATAGAACAATGATCTCAAGTCAGACAACACCGCTTTTTCCGGACAGCGTTGCTGCCCAAAGCGTTCAATTCATACGCGGCGCGCCTCCAAGGCTTACAGGAAGCCCCTGGTCGTCATGGGTTTTAAACAACGGGCTCTTTTGCTCCTGCGGGCTGCTCGGCCTTCGCCGGCACCGCATTTCGGTTTCCAAACAGGCGTGTAAATTTCGGAATCAAACTCTCGAGCCCGCCCGGCATAAATATCAAAAACCCGATCAAGATAGCGCCAAAGAATAAGGGCCGCCATTCCAGCAGCGGACGCGTCCATTCAAAGAGAAAACTCATCACGGCAACCCCGATGATAGGACCTGCAAAGGTGGCCGTGCCCCCTGCAACCACCCAAACAAGGAGATACACCATTTCATCCAGGCCAAAGATATGCGGGTCTATGGCATTGAGCCGATGCGCCATGAGAGCACCGGCGATTCCGGCGAAAAAAGAGCCGAGGACAAAAGCCAAACTTCTGTATCGCCCGACCCTGATGCCGATAGACGCTGCCAAAATATCGTCCTCATAAATCGATTTGAAGGTATCCCCGATGCGCGATCTGTCAATTCGATACATAATGATCACGCACACCAAGGTGATCACCAGCGTCATAAAATAGTAAGGGATGGCTTCATAGAAATCGATCGGTCCTAATTCGCCCACATAGGGAATGTTTATCATACCGCGGGGACCTCCGAAAGGAGTGTGGAACTTGATCCAGATGAGTCTGATGAATTCCCCGATAGCTAAAGACGCAATAAAAAAGCCGAAACCCACGGTCCTCAGCAGCGGATACACAATTCCCAAACCAACCAGTCCTGCAGTTGCGCCTGCCAGTGGCGCGGTCATCCAAAAGGGCCAACCAAAATGCTTGGCCATGAGGGCACTGGCGTAAGCGCCCACACCCAACAAAACCACATGGCAAAGCGTCCAGTCTCCGGTTGTAGCGATCAGCCGGTAGCTTGTCGCGAGGATGACGTTAATCAGGAATATGATCAGAATTTCAACATGGTATTCTCTGGCAAAAAACGGCAGGACACTCATGACGCCAAGCAATGCCGTTACACCGATTATTGATAATACCTTATGCTTTGACACGGCCCATTAACCCCGTTGGTTTTACGATTAAGATAAAAGCCATAAACGCAACGCCGACCATAACACCCGACGTTGCATCGAATATGGTGGTGATAAAGGTGTGTATAAAGCCTAAAAGAAAAGCGGCTAAAACAGCGCCCTCGATGCTTGCCATCCCCCCTACGATGACGACGATAAAAGCGGTAATCAGAAGATCGCGGCCCATATAGGGGGTAACGGCATGGATGGGTGCCATGAGGGCTCCGGCCACTCCGGCATATGCCCCGGCGATGCCCATGGCAAGGGCCGTCATCTTGTTAATGCTGATCCCTTGCAACGCAGCGGCTTCCGGATCTTGGGCGCAGGCGCGCAGCCCCTTGCCTAGCTTAACCCGATACAGGAAGAACCAAAGCAGCCCGAGCAGGATGCAGGCAGCCGGTATGATGATAACTCTTTGCAGACCGATCTGGGCGCCGGCAATGGTTGCTGCGCCCATGTACGGTGTGGGTATTTTTTTCATAAAAGCCAACCCCCAAATCCGCCCCGCGGCTACCTGTAAAATCCAGGTTAACCCGGCCGTTGCCATAAACCCGGCCAGAACATTTCCCCTGGTGGGCCGGAAAATTAATCGCTCGGTCAATAAACCAATAACGGCAATCGTTGGAATGGCCAATAGTACGGCGAAAGGGAAAGGCATCCCACCCAAAGCGTAGAATACGTATACCACATAGGCCCCTAACATGAAGAACTCGCCGTGGGCGTGATTGGCCATTTGCATGACCCCAAAAGCCAAGGCCAATCCCACGGCGACGGTGGCGTAAATGGATCCTGCGACCACGGAATTCGCTATCGTTTGTATAAAAGTTGCCAGTTCCATATTTTTCTCTGCTCTTTAAGATCGATTCTCGACTGTATTGTTACAAAACAAGGGACGACAAAGATGCCGCCCCTTGTATTTTCCCTGTTATTTCCGCTGGTCAAAGTACTGCCCTTTTTCTTTGACCACTTTGATGATCGTATCCTTTCTCGATTCGAACCACTCTTCGAATTTAATATGGGCTTGAATACGCTTACATTTGCAGTCCGCCTTTACCTCGGCGATCGGAACAGGGGGCGATACCATGTTATCGATGCCCCACATCTCTTTGCCGTACATCACGGCCGGTCCCAAAATGGTGGGAATCATCGGTGCCGCCCGCAGCGCTTTTAAGATCTCATCCGGGTCAAAGGAGCCTGCCAGCTGGGCCCCATGGGCCCACACCATGAGCATGATCACGTGGTCCCAGTCGATCCCGGTTATTTTACGTTTCACATCCTGGGGGGCGCCCGGACCGAATTTGGCATTCCACTCTTTGATAAACTCGTGCTGCCAGGATTGCTCTCCCCACCAGGGGTCATCGAACAGGGGAAAGCTGTTGGCGCTTTTGGTAAGCTCCATATACTCGATCGGCACCTTCTGCATAACGGATTCCGTGTCGATATAGTTGGCCGATATGATCCCCTTGTAGCCCTGGAGGTATAGCTGCTCGATGATCAGGGTAACAAAATCGGGCCAGGTAAGGTTCAGGCTGACCACGTCGGGCTTGGTGGCCAAAATGGCAGTCACCACCGGAGCGAAATCGGTGGTCTCCAAAGAAAAATGCTTGTCATAGACGACATCCCAGCCCTCAGCGATGGCTGATCCCACCTCCCAGGCCTGACAGGTGCGGCCGATGGTCTCGTCTTGAGAAGTGACCGCCCATCTCTTTAACTTGGGATTATTAAATTTGTGATACCAGGGCCTTAACATATCGATTCTGGGGGTCACATCTCCGCCCCCGATCAAGTATGGTCTGTCCGGCATGATGTCCGTCGATATCAGCGTGGCGTAGAAGACCTTCTTCTTGGTGAGAAACGGGTGTGTGGCGTCAGCGGGAGTCCCGCCAATGGCGCTGATAAATTTGACGTCATGTTCCAAAACCAGTTGCCGGGCACCCTGCAGGGCCTTACTGCCGGTTGCCTCATCGTCGAAGGCATGCATCTTAAGCTTATATCGCTTCCCGCCGACTAAAAGCCCCCCCTCGGCGTTGACCCTGTCGATAAAGATCTGATTTCCGGTAAGTCCCGGCAGGCCCCATCCGGCGTCGGGTCCCGATAAAGCCGCCAGAAAACCAATGTTAATCGTATCTTCTGCCGATAGCGCGGTCGTGCCGCTGACGACAGAGAAAGTCACTATTAATGCCAATAACAGCGGGATACGGACAGAAAGGCCAAATATTTTTTTCTTTTTCATTGTAATCACCTCCGTGCCAACAATTGAGTCCATTTAAAGTTTAATTACGCTTTTCCTTGCCGGCGCTTTATCACCTCCTTAGTGCCACTTTTATATTATTCAGTCGTGATATTTTGAATCCCAGCTTTATACCCCCCGTTTTATGGGCGCAATACAGCCGAGATTTAAATATTTTACATGATAATAAAATGCAATAGTCCATTGGACGATTTTTCTAAGCGTGGGGGACTATTTTTTGGACTTTTCGGCACGGGCATATCTTGAGAATTGTCGCGAGCCCATCCGCGCAGGCCGAGAGCCTGGTTCAAAGGGCGCGTTTTGAAATTATTTCTAAGGAAGCGTTTATGGGACCGAGGACGATCAGGGGGCGATGCAGTTTTCCAGCTTCCCGATGGTTTCTTTGCCATCGACTTTCCATCCCACAAACGCCAGACGCGTCTCTTGTGCACCGCTCCAATCCGCCCACCCGCACTTGCCGCCTACATAGTTTACCAGCACCGTGCGGTCGTGAAAACGGACCGGGCCTTTCATACGAAATAATTCCCACGGTAAATTTTCGGCGAATCGCTTGAAGCAATTTTCGTTCAGGGGCGCCGAATGGCTAAAGGAAAAGGCAACGTAATGTGATTTTTCCTCGGCAACGTCGTCGGGGGGTGTCCCGGCCGAACCCGGGGCGGGTGAGCGACTGTGATCCGGCCGGCGATCGGGCCCGGGGGCCGGCGTAACCATCTGAAAAAACCGATCCGGCTTAAGCCCGAAATCTTTCCGGCGACCGACCGTCCCCAAACTCTCGGGATCGATTCCGCATTGGATGGTCGGTATCACCTGAGGGCCCGGTGCGGTTTCATGGAGTTCTTTCAAAATAAGGGGAACGCTGCCAGGGTCTACGGTGTCGATTTTATTCAAGAGGATCAGGTCCGCGTGCCGGAGTTGACGAAAAAACAGCGTTCCGAGGCATTCGCGCATCTCCCAGAAATCGGCGTCCAGGACCGTGATGATTTTGTCCATTGCCATGTGCTGATGCAATTCCAAATCCTGAAAAACTTCCGTGATCGCCAGCGGGTCGGCAACCCCCGTAGCCTCTATGAAAATTCGCCCGGGATTGAACTGTTGCCTGATCTTTTTCAGGGTCTGGTTCAGGTCCGCTTGCAGGGAGCAGCAGACGCATCCGCTGGTCAATTCCACCACATCCGAGCCGGCATCCGCAAGCAGCGATCCGTCGATTCCCACCGCTCCGAATTCGTTGACAATGACCACCGTGTCCGACAGGTCGGCCTCCCAGGAGAGTATCCTTTTTAAAAGCGTGGTCTTGCCGGCTCCCAGAAACCCCGCCAGAACAATGACCTTTGTTTGTGGGGGGGGGATTACAGATGATTTCTGCATGGGCTTTTTCCTCAATTTTCATTGACCACGGTAAAACAACAAAAAAAATAACAAAAAAAGGAGCACGGGTAAAGGATTTAAAACAAATGGCGCATATGCCGCAATAATCGATGCTGCAACGGTAAGCGTCAATTTTGAATTGAACTGTTAGGCTGCCCTTGAAATACCTTTGACCCAACAGACACTTTTTGCTATGAAAAAAACGGTGATTTGCGAAAAATCTGACACAGGAGGGTAGACAAGGTATGAGCTCAGATAGCCTTCTAAAAGATAAGGTCATCCTGGTTGTTGATGATGAGCCGGATGTGCTCGAAGCAATCGCAGATGAGCTGGACATGTGCATCATCCACAAAGCGCAGGATTATCATACGGCGCTTGAATCCATCTCGATGTATACCTATGATGTGGTCATCCTGGATATCATGGGGGTTAACGGTTTTGAACTTCTGAAAAAGTCCGTGGAAAGAGGGTTTCCAACTTTGATGCTTACTGCCCATGCGCTTACGCCGGAAGCCCTGAAAACATCCATAAAACTTGGCGCCGTATCTTTTCTGCCCAAAGAAAAGATGGCGGATCTTGCAGATTTTCTTGAACAGGTGGTTTTGGAAGAGGGAAAGCCCATCTGGCGAAAACTTTTCAATCGGTTCGGTGACTATTTTAACCAGCGCTTTGGCCCCGATTGGAAGGAAAAGGACAAATTTTTCAAGGCGTTTGAAGAATCTGTTATTGGAAAGAGCCAACAGGACTAACGATTCGGTTTTGACCTCAGCGGTTTTATAGCGGTATGATTGACAAGGTGGGTCAAAAAAATCGCTGCCATTAATCTACCCTCATCCGTAAATTCAGCGGGTTTGTCCACAATCCAGCCCTGCTGTTCGGCCCTTGAAATGAAACCGGCAGTTTCCTTCGATTTGTGCGTGGCACGAAGCGCTGTTCGCGGCGGTTTGTTGACTGTGTCGGATAGGCTGGCCAGATTCGTGTTAATTATTGCCACTCCGCCTTCTTGCCCATCCATGGAACCGGTGCGGATACGAAGCGCTTGACGATAAAACTGTTCCGCTTCTTTAAACCGGTTTGTACTTTGAAATAGTTCTGCCAGGTTATTGAGCGTGCCGGCCCGGCCTGCCGAAAGCAGCTTCTGATAGTTTTTGCGCGCCATTTTATCGTATTTCGTACGGTGCTTGCTTTCCAGCCTGAGATGAAAAAGTGAGCTGCGTGCTCGCTGCCTTAACTGCATCCTGTCGACCCAGTCTGCCGCTGACTGCCAATTTTCCAATGCGTTGTGATAAATTCGCTCAGCCTTATCGAAGTCATGGTTGATTCGAAAGGCAATCGCCAGATTATTCAGGCTGCCAGCAAGGCGTGGATCGCGGCCGTCAAACTCGCGAGCAATATGGAGGGCATTTCGCCAATTTTCGGCCGCATCGCTAAACCGGCCGCTGTCAAATTCTGAGTTGGCCGTTTCAGTGGCCCGCACCCATAAAAACTCCGGGCTGGCCCCATCTTTTCGGATATTATTGTCATTCGTCATGTGTTATGTATCATCAACGACCAATGGGCAAATGACAAATTTACGGCAAACCGTCAAATCCCGAGGTAGGCCTTGCGCACGTGTTCATCATCCTTGAGCTCGCTTCCTTTTCCGTGCAAAGCGATACGCCCGGTTTCCAGAACATAAGCATAATGTGCAAGATCCAGCGCGAGCTCCGCGTTTTGTTCAACCAAAATCACGGAAACCCCTTCTTTGTTAATTTCCCTAAGGATTTGAGTGATCTCCTGGACGACAAGGGGCGCAAGCCCCAAAGAGGGTTCATCCAACATGAGGAGCCGCGGTTGCGACATCAGCGCCCTGCCAATGGCGAGCATTTGCTGTTCACCGCCACTCATGGTTTTTGCCATCTGTTTGCGGCGGGCCTTAAGCACCGGAAAATGATCGAAAACGATTTCCAAATCTCTTTGGATTTCCTCCTTATCGGATCGGACAAATGCACCGGTGTAAAGATTCTCCAATACGGTGAGACCCGGGAACACCCGTCGGCCTTCAGGGACATGGGCGATACCCAGCTTGAGAACTTTGTCCGGTGAATGGCCGTCGATGCGCTGTCCGTCAAACAGAATCTCTCCGGCACTCGGACGGACGAGACCGGAAATTGTCCGCAGCGTCGTGCTCTTTCCGGCACCGTTGGAACCGATAATGGTGACAAGCTGCCCTTCTTGAAGTTCAAGCGAAATGCCCTGAACCGCAGCTACCTTTTGATAATGGACAACGATATCGCTTAGCGTTAATAACATTTTAAGCAGATCCCAAGTAAGCTTTAATTACCTGTTCATTGGCTCGAATCTCTTCCGGTGAGCCTTCAGCCAGCAACTGCCCAAAGTTCAGCACCATAAGCTTCTGGCAGATCCCCATCACGGCCTTCATATCATGTTCCACCAAAATGATCGTAACACCGGACTCATGGACTTTTTTAACCATCAGCATCATTTGAGAGGTTTCTTCCGGATTCATACCGGCAAACGGCTCGTCCAACAACAAAAGCTTCGGTTCGGCAGCCAATGCGACGGCAACCGCCAACGCTCGCTGCGATCCCAGCGGGAGGTTTAAGGCCAATTGATCTTGGCGGTCCAGCAATCCCATAAAGTCGAGAACCTCGAGAGTCTTGGCCGCTGCCGCTTTCTGTTTGGCGCGATCCGTGCGCAAAAGCGCGGAGAAAAAATTGGAACGGGCGCGCAAGTGGCAGCCGACCAGGACGTTATCATACACCGTAAATTCCTGAAACAGGGTGGTCTCCTGGAAAGTGCGCACCAATCCGCGTTCCGCAATCGTGCTTGCACCCCGGCCGGTGATGTCTTCTCCCTGGTATCGGATCTGGCCTTTGGTAGGCTGATAAAAGCCGGAAATGGTCTTAAACATAACACTTTTGCCGGCGCCGTTCGGACCGATCAGCCCACGAAGCTCCCCTTCTTCAACGCTAAAGCTGACATTGTCTAACGCAACGAGGCCCCCGAACCGTTTGGTCATCATGTTGACTTCAAGTAACGCCATTGGCGGTCTTCTCCCATCCTAACCGTAAACACATTGCAAAAGTCTGTCCTCAATCAGAACGCATCGCTTAAACAATCCTTACGGTGGTCTGTGAAGCAGTCACCCGGATTTTAATCTCAATGGTATCGTTGCCTGCTCCGATTTCTTCTGATTTCCCCTATCGGTGGCTCAGGCATTCATTTTTTCCTTACCGCGCAAGCGGTTGAAACCGCTTCGTAATTTGGCGGGAAGGCTCTCCAATCCGTCGGGCAGGAACATGATGGAGGCAATCAAGATACAGCCGTAAATGGCCGGGCGCCATATCTCAAAGGCGCGGAACCATTCATTGACCAACGATAAAACCGTTACCCCAATGATGGGGCCGTAGAACGTCGCTGTGCCGCCGACAATCACCCATATCAGCACATAAACCATCAGGCCCACACCAAACTGGGCGGGATTGAGCGACCCCAGATAGTGCGCAAACAGCGCCCCGGCGATACCGGCGAAAAATGAAGCAACGCCAAACGCAAGGGTTCTGTATCGCCAGGTGTTGACGCCAACGGACTCTGCGAGCGCATCGCGCCAGTGAACAGAATGCAGCGTCAACCCAATACGCGAGTATTCGAGGCGATAAAGAACCCATAAGCACAGCGTCACGATTGCGAGTGTCAGGAAATAGTAAGGGATTGGCTCCCAGATCTCAATTGCCTCCTTGAGGCCCGGAAACACAATTTTCGGCGATGGGATGTGCTTGATCCCTTTCGCCCCCCCAAAGGGCACTTTGAAATAGACCCAGGCCAGGCGGATCGCTTCTCCGGCCGCAAACGAGCCAATCAGAAAATAGAACTGCTTCATGCGAAAGAGGGGGACGCTGAGGAGAACAGCGAGCAGGGCGCAGATGATTCCCGCTAAAGGCATGGTCAGCCAGAAAGACAGGGCAAAATTTTTCGCCAACAACGCACTGGAATACCCACCGACACCCATCAAGACAACATGTATGAGTGACCATTCACCGGTGAGGGTCATGAGGCGATAGCTGGCTACCACCAGGATATTTATCAACAGGAAAATCATAAAATCCTGTTGATGGAATTTCAGTTTGAAGGGAAGCACTGCCAGGATGACGAACAGTGCAACCAACCCCAACGCTTTGTACACTCGTTTGTTAGCCATTACTCACGCTCACTACAAGCTAGTTCGCTTCGCTCACAATTGGAATGTTGGAATATTGGGTTCTGGAAAACCGGGATATGGGTTCATTGGCTATTTTCTTATGGACACCCAAGTTGCTATTATCCGAATATTCAAAAAATTCCTTTAAAATCAACATTCCAATCTTCCATCATTCCATTATTCCATGTGTGAGTGGAAAGCACCACGTCTCAATAAATTCCGTTAACTTCACTAAGTTGCACAATTTTCGGGACGTAAATTACTCAGTTGTTTGGGTTCCCATTAGTCCGGTTGGTTTAACAATGAGAACAACGAGCATGATTAAGAGTCCTAATATCGTAGCGATGACGCCCCCATAATAAGTGGTCACAAAGGTATGAAAAAACGCATAAAGGACAGCCGCCAAGATGGCGCCCGAAAGGCTTCCAAGGCCACCGACGATGGTCACGATAAATGCGGTAATGATGACGGTATGACCCATATAGGGCTGTACACGGGTCAGGGGGGCCATGAGTGCACCGGCTACCCCGGCGGCACCGGCGCCCATCGCCATTGCGATCATTGAAATTCGATTGATGTTGATCCCTTGCAACGCCGCCGCCTCCCTGTCCTGTGCAGTAGCGCGCAGCGCCCAACCGAGTTTTGTGCGGGTAAGAAACAACCAAATCAGAAACAATAGAACCGAAGCCATGATTAGGGCCACAAGCCGTTGTTTTGAAAGCATGACGCCCTCAACAATCTCCCAGACTCCGGGGAAGGCCGGCGGAACATGTTTCATCAAACCCAATCCGCCGATTTTGACGGCCAGCACCTGGAGAATGAATAATACGCCGATGGAGTTAATGAGCCCGCCAAGCGGATTATCGCGCATGGGACGGAAAAGTCCGCGTTCCATCAACAGGCCAATCACCATGACGACAACGAGCGCTCCCAAAACCGCGAGAATAAACGGCCAGCCGGATATGGAATAGAGATACCACACCGTGTACGACCCGGCCATAAAAAGCTCTCCGTGGGCAAAATTCACGATCCCCATCACACCAAAAATCATGACGAGCCCTACGGCCATGAGTGCAGAAAATCCGCACGCCACAAGGGCATTTACAGAGGTCTGCAAAACGACTTCCAAGCGGTCTTCCCCCTTTCCTCAATAAATGGGATCAAGGCGCTGAGCGCCTGGATCCCATTGGTCATTTACAGGTTGCAGCATGCCAGCGATGGATGATGTCTCATCACTTTTGCTGATACCACATTTGGTTCAGCTTCTCCATGTGCTTGATATAGACATCTTTGTGCTTGGCCCACCACCGCGGGATATTTTTGTACTCCACAATCCTGGCTCTGCCGTTTTGAATGGTTACCACGGGCCAATTGCCCACCAGGGCATTATCGATGCCCCAAAGCTCTTTGCCCCACCACTGTGCCGGGCCGAATATATGCGGCAATGTCTTCATACCTTTCATCGCCTCAAATACCGCCATGGGCTCTACGCTCCCGGCTTTCTCAGCCCCCGCTTTCCACAGGTCCATGATGGAGGCATACTCGTATGAAACCGCCGTCCATGATGCCGGATGTTTTTTGTTGTACTCTTGAAAGAACTTATTGGGGTTTTTGAAGCTGATGTGCGGTTGGTTGAGCGCGGGGTCATCGAAATCCGGAAACTGGAAAATAAAGCCTTCTAAAAATTCCTTGCTGGTCTTATCGATGATGGCCGGGTAGTTATCCAGGGTGCAGGATATCATCTTGCCTTTGTATCCCTGCTCATAAAGCTGTACCGCAATCAGGTTGACATAGTCGGTATAGGCCGTATCAAAGCAGAAAATATCCGGTTTTTCAGCCAGCAACGATGTCACGATGGGGGCAAAGTCGGTCGTTGCGATATCGAAGATGTTTTCTCCGATGACCTCGATTCCGGCCACTTCAAACGCTGCCCGGTAGGTTGCAACTGAAGGAATCCCCAATTCGTCGTCCTGGGCGCAGATGACAGCTCTTTTCGCTTTTGGGAACTTTTCGGCCAACCATTCCACACCGGTAATGTTATAGATCGGATGAACTTCACAGGGCGCCAGATGATACGGGGAATCGGGGTTTAAATCGCTGGGCAGCAGGGTGCTGGAAAGCATCTTTTTGCGGCTGAAAAACTTCTGCACTCCCGGCCAGGTAGACCCCCCGAGCATCATGACGAATTTGACATCTTCTTCCGTGACCAGTTTTTTGCCGCCCTGCAGGGCTTTATCCGGCAGGTACTCATTGTCAAATGAGACAAATTCTACCATATAATTATCGCCGCCGATTTTGATCCCGCCGGCGGCATTGACCCACTCTGCCCAGATCTCACATCCATAAAGCCCCGGGAGGCCCCATCCGGCAACCTCCCCTGTGAGGGGTGCTAAAAAGCCGATTTTTACCGTTTTATTGGCTCCGAATGCAATCCCTGGCAGCCCAATTCCTGTTAATACGGTGCCAGCGGCTGCGGCTTTTAAAAAGTCTCTCCTTGTAATACCCATAACGCCACCTCCTTGATATAGATTATTGATTGATTGGAGCAATGAATAAAGAGGGCTTACCCAAAAAAAACCTCTCCATTTAATGTCCTCTCTTGCCAAAAAATGATCACTCGTCACTTATTTTTAAGAAATAGATCTGAGAAATCATATGTTGAAGAAATTGCAATCATTACATTGGAGGATGTTGATAATAATCAAGGTCTATTTTGGACTTTATAAATACAATTGCTGACTACTTTTCTATTTTTATGACGGCATTTTTCGGTAATGCGAAACCGGCTGCGACCTCGATTGCTTTTATTATCCCTGATGGAACAATACAGGCGGGATGGGGACAATGTTTGCTGGCCATCTCATATGTTTTGGTTGAATTGGCTCTTTTTGCTATCTCGTCAAGCGGATCAACCTCAACAAATTCCTCTGTCAGCTTACTAACATTGGGGCAATCGCTGGTTATCTTCAGACGTATGTTTCGCTTCCCCGCCGGATGTGCCTCAACCGTAGTGACAAAACCGCAGATTCCACCTTCGATTTTACATTTGGCCAATTTGTGTCCTTTGTCGATAGCAGATTTTTAATTCATTGATCAAGGAGATTATTTGTGCCGGAGGATGTAGATCTCCGGCACAAACTCAATCTTCAACTCGGCGCACCACCATCTTTCTAAATTTTAAATTTAAATCCGATTTTCTCCATGGTTTTAAGCGCGCCATCAAACACCTTCAAATACTCATCGGAAGGCGTCAGGGTGCTCACATCGTAGCAATCTTGAAAGGTCTTGCCTTTGGGCGCCTCTTTGAACTTGGTCTCATACATGCTCACCAGCTTATCCAGCATCGCATTGACCTTTTCAGTTTCGACTCCCGCCACCGCTCTGGCTGCGTAAGCCATGAACCGGGCTTCCATGGCGGTGGTATAATCCAGGGCCACGCCTTTGGCCGAAGCGCATCCGCTCATGATCTCGCGGCCACTGGCCGTATCCGTTATGGCCTGGGCCGCCGCTTCCAGCAGACACATTTCAGTGCAAGGTCCCGCGGAGGTATAGTACTGATTTCCCAGCAACAGGTGCGTATTGCGATCCACAGCCCGACACGCATGGCCGGCAACCATCAACGGCTCCCTGGCCGTGGTGTTGCCCCAGCGTACGTGAATGGGTCCGTCCAAATGCCAGTCCGCTCCGACCATAATAAAAGCGGCCAAATGGGTGGCGACGTTCACGATAGAGGTCTCCTCGACCCCTCCGGCCCAGCCCCCAATGATTGGCATCTGCTCGCTCATGATGATGTCGCCCGCTAACCTGTAATGTGCCGTGAAGGTGAGCGCATTGATGTCAATTTTAAGCTCGTTTAATTGGCTCACTTCGTGGCTGTCGCAGGCTCTCATGCCCCCAGGAAAATCAGCCGCCACCACACCGGCGGCAGTCAGTGATGTTTCGCTCCCCTACATGGCCATGCCGGGACGACCGGCCCGCGTCATCGCCATCCGGATCATTGAGACCTCTCCTTTGACGGCGGCTATCTCCCATGGAGAACCGGGCTTAGGCTCCCTGCCGTTGATGGTGGACAAGACCCCGTTAACGATGGCATCTACCAAAGGTTCTCTAGCGTAGGCCTCATGCATGGGAATAAAAATGTTTTCCGATACAGGAGCCCCGGTAGGACCACCTTGATTCAGGGGTGGGCGGGGATCATCGAAACTTCTGCCTGCCAGCTGGCGCGCATCGCGACCTTCACCCAACGTAAGCTCATGAGGCGCTCCGGCAACAGCCATCAGGACTTCATCTTCAGTGTACTTGATGACGCGACCCGTATCCATGCAAAAAACACCCATTTCCACAAGCATTTCAAGACCGGCCTGGTATAATCGATCTATCATGTCGGTATCAGTGGGGATGATCTTGGATCGGTCGAATTTAAGTTTGTATTTTTCCTTTAACTTGCTTGCCGTTTGAAATGTGATCTTTCGATCCCATTCCTTTTCATCGACCCTGGGACCGGTGCGTGCTCGATCATAAGTTTCGAACACGCCCACTTTCTCTTTGAAAGCCATGTATATCCCTCCTTTCCGCTAAAACGTTTAGCTCGTTAATTCGTTGACAACAGTCACTGCTTCCGCGGCGTTTTCCGCCCATGCATCAGCGCCGATCTGGTCCACCCATTCCTGACTCGTGGGGGCGCCACCAAAGAGGCACTTGAATTGGTCCTTGATGCCGCGGTCTTTCAACTCATCCATGATCTCCCGTTGAGCAGGCATCGTGGTCGTCATCAGAGCCGAACCGGCAATCACATCAACACCCTTCTCAACGGCTGCGTCAACCACATCAACGACAGCCACGTCCCGCCCTAAATCGATAACCTCAAAGCCGTTGGCCTGCAACAGGATCCCGACAATGTTTTTGCCGATGTCATGAATGTCCCCTTCAACGGTATGAAGGATAATTTTACCCTTGCCGGCGTAGCCTCCCTCGATGTGGGATGCCAGAATGTCTACGGCGGCTGTAAAGGCCTCGGCCGCAAGAATGATCTGCGGCACATAAATCTCGGCGCTATCAAACTTGTCGCTGATCACCTTCATGGCTGCGGACAAACCCCCTTCAATACAGGCAAGGGGATCAAGCTTTTGTGCGATCGCATCATTGGCCGCCGCCTTGGCGCCCTCCTCGTCCATATCAATAACGCTTTTTTTCAAACGCTCGAACATTTCCTTTTCAGACATTAATTTCACCTCCTTTCATGAGGACCTGAATTGAGCGATTTTTTGCTTGAGACGTACCGGTCTCTTGCGCATTCTCGCCTGGGCGGGACGAAAATCATCGATCTGGCCACAGGTATGCCTGCGGTTTTCGCAAATCCTGATGGACACAAATCCGGTACACTTCTTTTCAAAAAACGCTCAATCGAGGTAGAATCTAAACTTTCCCGAATTCAGTAACTGAAACGGCAGGCTGCCGATTGGCCGTTGCCGCCTCTTGTCTGCAAAAGGCGCTAGTTCGGCCAGTTAATAATAAGAAGTTTAATTAGTCAAGGTGTAATAGAATTGCAATCGTCCATTGGATGATTTTCAAAAGGATGCGGGACTATTTTTTAACTGTTTGCCAATTAAGATTGACAGAACACCTTAAATCGACAATCATTCCACAGGAAACAGTAGATGCCGTTGCGTGCTGGTGGCTGAGCGTTTACAAAAA
The DNA here is from genome assembly GCA_041559695.1 of Desulfobacterales bacterium. Lineage (GTDB taxonomy): Bacteria > Desulfobacterota > Desulfobacteria > Desulfobacterales > JAHEIW01 > JAHEIW01. The sequence continues at coordinate 16,503 of JBFFCW010000001.1, read as the reverse complement.
TTTTAAAATATCATATATATATACAAATCCTTATCAGGCTCAATGGAAACCAAAATAGACCCGCATGCCAACAAAAATCATCCAATGGACTATTGCAATAATTTCAGATATTTTTTATGCCATTTTCTGATCCAGTTTGTTTATGGGCGACGTTTCATTCCCCTCATCTTCAAAACCGTACGATTCGGAGGGAGGTGATAATATATTCACGCGGATTTGCCGGATTGAATAATCCGATCCCCAAGGGACGCAATCCGGAACCGATGATGAAAATCAGAGGAATTCCTGCAAAATTCCCACCAGGGGGGACGTCGAACCGTTATATCTGAACCGAAGCGGGAGAAATAAAGTCAACCGGTAACACACTAACATTCTATGAGAAAAATAGAAAGGAGGTGATCCGATGAGCAAGGAAGACCTGTTAAAAGAGGCCCGGCAGGCTGTCGTGCAGGGTGACGAGGAAGCTGCCGAGGCCATGGCCAAAAAAGTCATTGAAGAGGGGATCAACCCGGTGGAAATCATTAATGAAGGCTTGTCACCGGCAATGACCGAGGTGGGTGACGGTTTCGCAAATGAAGAAATTCCCCTTCCCGGTGTCCTGGTAGCCGCCGAGGCCATGACAAAGGCCATTGCGATAATGGAACCGCATATTCCAAAGGAAGAAGTTGCAGAATCGTTAGGCACCGTCGTCATTGGAACCATCGAAGGTGACATCCATGATATCGGCAAACGGATTGTGGCGACAATGCTGAAAGTTTATGGCTTTGAAGTTCATGATCTGGGCCGGGATGTGCCGATCGACGAGTTCGTTGAGAAGGCCAAAGAGCTTAAACCGGATATACTGGGCTCTTCTTCCCTGATGACCACGACCATGGGTGGGCAAAAAATCCTTGAAGAAAAGCTGCGCAAAGCCGGTATCAGGGATAATTTTAAAACCATGATCGGTGGAGCGGCAACCACCCAGGAATGGGCGGATAAAATCGGTTGCGATTGCTATGCTGAGGATGCGAACGATACGGTTCTCAAAGCCAAAGAATTAATCAAATAGCAGCAAAGGAGGTGATACTTATGATCAGAGGACTTCAACCAGGCATCAGCACCATGGATGGCTGGGGGTTGAGCATGTTCACCGATGATGAATTGACCGAGATTCATCTCGCCACCTTGGACGTCCTGCAAAACTACGGCGTCGGGGTTCATTGTGACGAAGCCATGGATATTTTCGAAAATGGCGGCGCCTACGTGGACCGTGAGAACAACCATGTTCGAATTCCTCCCCATCTGGTGGAAGATGCCATTAGTTCCGCTCCCAGCACCATCCTGCTGGCCGGACGAACCCCGGAATATGATGTCACCCTGCAGGGTGGCAGAGTCGGATTCACCAGCTTTGGCGCCGGCGTCATGGTGGTGGATCCCTTTAACGGTGAGTTCCGGGAATCCAACAAACAGGATGTCGGACATACCGCGCTGGCATGTGACGCCATGGATAATGTGGATGTTTACTCCAGCGCAGTGGTGGCCAGAGACGTCGAACGGGCCACCGATTTAAACGAAGCCGAGGCGTTTTTGAGCAATACGTCCAAGCACTGTCAGCACATTGACCTGACCGGCGGAGACGGGGCCAAAAAGTTTTTTGAAATGGCCGCCGAAATCATTGGCGGAATGGACGAGCTGCGGAGGCGGCCCCTGGTTTCCGCTCTGGTGTGTCCCACCAGCCCGTTGGAGCTGCATACTCATACGGCTGAAATCATTATCGAGTGCGCCAAGGCGGGGGTTCCGGTGAACGTTCTTTCCATGGCCATGTCAGGGGCTTCTTCCCCTGTCACCGTTGGCGGGACCCTGGTGACCCACAATGCCGAAGTGTTGTCCGGCATTGTTCTGGCCCAGTTGACTGCCAAAGGCGCTCCGGTGATTTACGGCAGCTCGACTACAACCTTTGATTTAACCTATGCCACCGCTCCGGTGGGAGCACCGGAACTGGGCATGATCAGTGCCGGTGTTACGGCATTGGCACGCAAGTACCTTTTACCCAGCTATGTCGCCGGTGCGTAGGCTGACAGCAAGGTTTCCGATGTCCAAGCAGGGCATGAGAAAACCATGACCTCCCTGCTGCCGGCATTGGCGGGCGCAAATCTCATTTATGGGATGGGTATGTTGGAGTTAGGTGTGACTTTCAGCTTTGCCCAGCTTGTGATTGATAATGAGATCGCCCGGATGTGCAAAAGAGTTGTTCAAGGTGTACCCATCAACGATGACACCCTGGCGGTTGAACTCATCAAGAGGGTCGGGGCCGGAAAGGACTTTTTAGCTCAGAAGCATACCCGGCAGTATATGGGACCGGAGCAGTCCAAGGTAAAGCTGATCGACCGGCGGATGAGAGGGGCCTGGCAAAAACGTGGCGGCAAAGATATGGCCGAGGCGGCTGCAGAAGAAGCCCGCCACATTTTGGAAAACCATAAGCCGGTTCCGTTGCCCAAAGATGTGTCGTCGAAACTACGTTCCATCGTTGAAGAGCAGGAAGCTTTAGAAGCGGAAGAAGCCGCAAAAGCCGCGGAGAAATAATTGATCCGCCAGGTTGCTATTTTGCGATGCAATCGATTTCGGCAGGTAAATTCAGATGATACTTCAGCAGTGACGTTTCAGATGGAGGCGCAATTCGTAAAAAAGCAGGGCAATATTTCCGACCAAGGAGGCCGGTGAAACCGCCCGGCGCTTTTTTGCAGAATTCACACACCCGCTTCACATTGGCTGGATGTATCATCCATTAAGTCGAAGCAACAAGACACTCGAACTGTTTTAATTGGGTCTTGCATTGGGGGGTGCTTGAAGGGAATCTAATCAAGTTTCCCTTCATGCCCCCTATTTTTTCGGTATACAACAGAATCGTCCAGATCTGAAAAATAGCGCGGCAGTTATGAATAAAAAACCAATTAAATGACGAGGAGGTTATTAAATGAATTCGAAAGAACGTGTTATGGCGGTTCTCAACCATGAAAAGCCGGACCGGATGCCGTGTTTTGGAGCCAACTCTATGGCAACTTACGAGCAAATGGATGCGGTTCAAGCCTTTTGGCCCAAAGCGCATGAAGACGGGGAAGCCATGGCCAAACTGGCGCTTGCCTCACATACGGTCCTGGGTTTTGACGCGGTCAGAGTTCCATTCTGTCAAACGTTTGAAGCGCGCGCTTTAGGATCTAAGATAAAACCGGGAAAGGGCCCGGGCGGTGTTGAAGGAATTCCGGGGATCGATCACCCGCCGGCGTTTAATCTTGACGACACGCCGGTATTCCCCGATGATTTTCTTTCGCGGGGGTTTATTCCGGAACTGCTCAAAGCCGTCGGCATTTTAAAAAAGGAATTGGGCGATGAAGTGCCGGTGGTGGCTGGAATCATCGGGCCTTTTACCATTGCCGGTTCTCTTATCGATACGGTTCCCCTTCTCAAGGCGTCTTTCAAAGCACCCGAAAAGATGCGGCCCTGGTTGGAGATCGGGGAAAAGGCCGGAACCACGCTGGCAAAAGCGCTTATCGATGCCGGGGCCGACATCATTTCCTGCGAAGATATGACCGCCTCGCCTGAGCTGATTGCGCCGAAAACATACAAAGATTATGAATTGGAATATCAGACCAGACAGTTTGAAGCCATCTCTGTCCCGACGCTTTTGCATATCTGCGGCAAGGTCGACAACATTGTCGAATGGATGGGGCAAACCGGCGCGACTGTTCTAAGCCTGGACCCGAAAACAAATCCTCGGGTTGCCAGGGAGAAATGCGGACCGGATATTGTGTTGTTGGGCGGAATAGATGTGGCGACCACCCTATTTTTGCATGGGCCCGAAGAGATAAAACAGGAAGCCGAGACGGCCATTGCCGACGGCATCCAGATCCTGGCACCGGGCTGTGCGGTCGGGCCGGCGACGACGACGCTGAACCTCAAGGCCATGCTGGAAGCGGCCGAGGCGCATTGATTGAAAAGTGTCGATTGAAAGTTGATAATCTCGTAAAAAGTCAGAAAAGCAAACTTTTTACGAATTCATCAAAGTTGAAAATTAACGAATTCTGCCAATTTCGGCATGGCAATTCCAATCGAGACAGGAGATAAGCAATAGAATGGCAAGACTGGGTGTTGCATTGGATTTGGGCACCAGTGGTTTTCGCGGGCAGGCCCTCGATCTGGATCAAAATGGAAGGATTTTGTCCACCGCTGTCACCACCCGGCATCCCCTTCCGGGCGCCAATGTCATGGATCACCTTCATTTTGCCGTTGAGATGGGTCTTGATCGAGCCCACAAAATTGTGGTGCATGCCGTCAACCGGGTAATTGACCATCTAAAGATCGAAAATAATGAGGTGGTCAGGCTGGCGGTCTGTGGCAACCCCATCCAGCTTTCCCTTTTCCAGGAGATCGAAATCAGGGATCTTGCCTATGCGGGAAAACGGAAACTGGCGTCTTTGGGAGTGGTGGCTCCCAAAAGAGACGCGCAAATCATGAAAGCTCGCGAAATTTCCGCGCTCAATCTGCCGCCAAACACGGATATCCTGGTTCCCCCGGCGGTTCGGCATGAAATCGGTGCCGATGCACTGGCGATGATGATTCAGACCGGCATGCTGAACAGCGATGAAATCGCCATTACCACAGACTACGGTACGAATGCCGAGATGGCCCTGATCGTCGACGGCACGGTTTATACCGGTTCAACAGCCGCCGGACCGGCCCTGGAAGGTCAACACATAGAAGATGGACTATTGGCGCTTCCCGGGGCCATCTGCGATGTCGAGTTTGAGGCGTTAAAAGGTGAAGGTATCGGCGTTGCAGACAACCCGCAGGAAGATCAAGCGATCAGCAGGCGGATGAAAACATTTATCCTCGATGACACGATGACGGTTCAGCCGGGCGATACGGTGGATCCAGCCACGGGAGCGTTGCTTGAAAAAGGACTGGAAAAAGCCGTCGGCATAACCGGGACCGGGGTTATTGCCCTGATCAGCCAGAACCTTAAAACCCATACCATTCGGCTTCCCAAGATCCATACTTCGGACGCAAAAATCCATTTGCCCGACGGGATCAAGTTTACGGAGAAAGATCTTGAGGAAGCCGGCAAGGCCATCGGCGCGGTCAGGGCCGGTCATATCTCCCTGTGTCAGGAGGCCGGGATCCGACTGGAAGATGTCGAAACCGCTTATATGTCCGGTGCTTCTGGTACTTACGTAGATGCGCTCAAAGCCCAGGAAATCGGCATGATACCGCCCGGGGTTAACAAAATCTACCAGGTGGGAAACTCGTCCCTGGCCATGGCCAGGGATATGGTCAAGCGTGTGGATGAACTCTGGCGCATGAAGCGCATCGCCGATGATCTTCGACAGCATCACTGCATGTTCGCTGAGTCCAAGGTATTTGAACAGGTGTATATCCTGGAACTTTCTTATTGGACCCAGGGGATGCCCATGAATCAGTACCAGCAGTTTTTGGAAAAATTCGGTCTTCCACCGTTAAAAGAGACTGAGATGATTCCAGAAGTCATCAAAACAGTGCAAAAGGATATTCCGGATCTTGGGATCAAGGGCCTGGAGATTATTTCCGATATTGGTGAACATAAAACGATTGCTTTCGAAGGCTGCGTTGGCTGTGAGGACTGTATCGAAGAATGTCCCGAGGAGGCCCTTGTCCTGGAAGAGGAGGAGGGGAAATTTTCTATTACCATCGATCTGGCCCGATGCAATGGGCTTGCCTGCAGGAGATGTGAAAAATCCTGTCAGGAAAAAGTCTTTGTACAAAAAAAATTGTATGCTGCCAAGGGTGAAACTTGAAGGGAAATAACGGTGCGCTGTCAGGCATAGAAAATGATTCCAGTCACACAAATTTATCCAACCCAAAACAAGTCGGTCACCACGGCAGTTAAGGTATTCATAGAGAGACACATCAAAAAGGAAAAATCAAATGCGGTTTTTACCTTAACCAAGAAAGGAGGTGAATATCGATGGACAAAGCGGAATTCATGGAAAAGGCTGCCCAGCACATCATTGATGCAAATGAGCAAGCTGCAGTGAAATTGGCCCAGGAATATTTAGATGAGGGTCTCGATCCGGTTGAGATGATCGAAAAAGGTCTTTCTGAAGGCATCCGGAAACTGGGGGACCTCTTTGATCGCGGAGAGGTCTTTTTACCGCATCTGATCATCGCGTCCGAGGCGATGACGGCAGCGGTAAAGGTACTGGAACAGGCCATGCCCGCAGACCAGGTCGGCAAGAAACTGGCCAAGGTTGTGATCGGGACGGTCGAAGGGGACGTGCATGACATCGGCAAAGGCATTGTCGCCACCATGCTTAGGGTTTACGGCTTTGAGGTCATCGATCTGGGCCGAGATGTACCGATTGCGACGTTTGTGGAAAAAGCAAAAGAGGCCGACGCAGATGTTGTCGGTTCCTCGGCGCTGATGACAACGACCCAGGTGGGGCAAAAAGCCCTTGAGCAAGCCCTGAAAGACGCGGGAATTCGAGACAAGCTGACCACTATGGTCGGCGGTGCGGCGACCACTGAACACTGGGCTGCCAAAATCGGTGCGACTTTTTGGGCGGAAAACGCCGGTGATACGGTGATGAAACTCAAAGAAATATTCAGTTGAAAGGAGGTGAGAATATGGCGAAATACCTTACTAGACGGGGGGACGGAGCGCTCATTGAAATGACTTCCGAGGAAATAATGAGCGACTTGGAGGCGGGCACTGCAGACGCCGCCGACAAGGGCAAGATAGCGCCGCTGTCAAAAGATGATCTGGACATCCTGCTGGACATCTTTACCAACCCCACTCGGTTTGTAAGTGTGGAGCCGGGGAACGAAGTGGTCGTCACCCACGATATCGGAACCCTGCGGGTGATGGGAGACCAGGGCAACAGCGGTGTCGGCATACCGCTGAGCCGGGTGCAGGGCATCCAGGTCCATGAAAGGGCATTTTGTGCCGATACCATGGAGCTGGGACATATCGATTATAGCTTTAAGCCGGTAAAGCCGGTTATTGCTATGGAACAGCAGGAAATGGAAAATGCGCTGCTGGTAACGATTCTGCCGCTCTTTTATGGCGCCATGCCAAACCTGGGTCTGTACTACAGTCCCGACGGGCCTTTTGGAAATCCTTCGGATTTGCTGCCCGCGGGCAAGATCCAGGAGTCCTATGAGGCCCAGGAAGGGGCGGTGGAGCACGCCATTCGGGACATGGTTTATGTATGCGAAAGACTCGCAGAGGTCGGTTGTGACGGGATAAACTTCGATACCACCGGGGCTGCGGGCGATACGGATTTTAAGGCCACCCTGCACGCCGTCGAGCATCTGAAAAAAAACACCGATATGTGCATTGAAGTGGGAATGGCCGGAGAATTTGTACTCGGTATGCACGGCGGTCTGGAATATGAAGGTCAGCAACTCGCTGGTTTGTACTGCCATGATCAAGTCAAGCTCGTGGAGCAAGCCGGGGCGGATATTTTTGGCCCGGTGGTAAACACCAAGCCCAGCAAAAACATGCCGTGGAATGTGGCCAGAGCGGTGACCTTTGTAAAAGCGTGCGTTGAAGCGTCCAACATCCCCATCCATGTGAACATGGGAATGGGTGTTGGCGGCTCGCCGATATTCGAGACACCGCCTATCGATTCAGTCAGCCGGGCGTCGAAGGCCATGGTGGAAATTGCCAAAGTAGACGGTTTGTAGATTGGCGTGGGAGATCCCATGGGGATGTCGATAGCTCACGGAGTGGCAGCAGGAATGGGTGGAATCAGGACCGCCGGAGATCTGGTGGCCCGCATGCAGATGGCCCGCAAGATGCGGATCAACGACGCAAAAGCCTACGTTGCCAAAAAGCTAAAAGTTTCCCCGGCCGACCTGTCGGATGTACACGTAATGAGAGAGGTCCGCGAGGAGCTGGACTTAGGGATCATTACGTCTGTCCCGGGTTGCGCCAAGGGAATTGAGGCAAAAGTAAGAATTGCCGAGCTGCTCGATATCGAAATCGCCGGCGTCAATCGTTTGAAGGAAAAAATGAAGTTTTAACCATTTGGTTTAAAAGGCCCCGGTTCACACCGGGGCCTGATATTGACAATATCAAATCAAACAAAGGGGCCCCGAATAAAGTGAGCAAAGGGGATATGGATAACGGCCAGACTTTAGCAGATACCTTTGAGGCGGTGGCGCGCAAGTGGGGCGTCGATATTTACCCGATAGAAGTCAAAGAAATTAATCCCCGTCAGAGCATGCGCTTAAAGTGCCAGGTTCCCTTGTGTGAATATTTTGACGTTTGCAAGGTTTGCCCACCCCATATTCCAAGTGTGGCGGAATTCAGGGAGGCCTTGCGCAGTTACCGTAAAGCGTTTTTGGTGGTGCTACGGGAAAAAATAAAAAACCTAAATGATTATCGCCAGGATTTCAGTGCTGAACTAAAATTATCTGAAGCCGTCGCTGATCTGGAATTGGCTGCTTTTGAGAAAGGATTCTACCAGGCGTTGGGTCTATGCGTGGGCGGCTGCAAATTGTGCGACGCCTGCGCGCCGCCGGGAGAACCCTGTCGTCACCCCTATAAAGCGCGCCCCAGTCCCGAGGGTTTCGGCATAGATATCACCGAACTGGCACGGCAAGCCGGTGTGGCGGTGGAATGGCCGCCAAAGGAATATGTCAATTTTATCGGGCTGCTGCTTGTCTGAAAAGCCAACGTGACATATGGTAATTTAGACTTAATTTTGAATAGGTACGAATCAATCTATCAACCCATCAGCTATTTAGCGGATATGTGAGAAACGGGGCAATGGGACAAAAACTTAAAATCACTGAAATCTATCGTAAAGCCTGTGAAACGGTGGTCGGCCGGCAGATCGAAATAATATCGATTCTGACGGCCATGGAAGCCGGAAAACATATTCTTTTGGAAGGGCCGCCCGGCACGTCAAAGTCAACCTTGCTGCGGATAATCGCCAAGGCGGCCGGTATTCCGTTTTATATAATAGAAGGAAATGTCGATCTGACACCCGCCAAACTGGTCGGCCATTTTAATCCGGCCAAAGTGATGGCAGATAGTTACCTGCCCGAATATTTTGAGAAGGGACCGCTAACAAGTGCCATGGAAAAAGGCGGTATTCTTTACATCGAAGAATTTAATCGGATGCCGGCGGATGTTTCCAATGTGCTGATTTCTCCGATGGAGGAAGGGGAAATAGCTATTCCCAGGTTCGGCTCGATAAAGTCTGTTCGTCCGTTTACCGTGATCGCCGCCCAAAACCCTTACGACGATGTCGGCACTGTCAGAGTCAGCCGCGCCTTTATGGATCGCATTTGCCTGATCAAAATGAAATACCAGAACGAAGATGAGGAACGCGCTATTGTTCGACTTCGGACCGGATCGGACAACCTCAAAATCATTGAATTGGCCGTCAAGATGGTGCGCGAGACGCGAAATCACCCGGATATCAAGCTGGGCGCATCCATCCGGGCCGGTATTGATCTGGTTGATTTATTCAACGGCATGCAAAAACTGAGCGATAAACCGGAGCAAAATTTTTTAAGATCCGCCTGGATGGCCATGTCCAACAAAATCTGGTTGAATGAAATGGCGGCGAAATCCGCCGATGAAATCATTGAAGATCTTTGGAACAGCTTAAGGGGTAAGGGCGCGTCTTATTTTGAGAGCAGCGGGGACCAGAATACCGACCCCGGCACCCAACAGGAGGATGAAGAAAAAAGTTCGGATGAAGCCTTAAAGGCCAAAAAAAAAACTGATCGCTACGTAGCAAACTGGTTTCTAAGCGAAGAAATGGAGCATTGCTCCTATTTCTACCGTGTGGCTTGTTATCTTAACGCCAATCCCGACGAGCTTGATCTTTTTTTTGAAAAACAAGATTCATTGGAAGTATTCGCCAATGTCATCGGCATGTTGAAAGAAAATGTTCGAGCGCTGGCTGTAAAAATAGCGAGTCGCTTAATCATTAAAATCGCCAAACAAATTGCCGACACCGGCTGCCGCACCGGAAGGATGAAACTGAAAAATGGTTTTTCAGACGGCGCTGAAATAGAATTGGACTGCAGCCTTGAAAGATATGCGCAGCAACCGGAACTGGGGATTTTGGATAATCTCGTATCTTACATCAGGCAACAGGAAAAAAGGGCATTTGTCATGATGTTTGATCACAGTTATTCCATGAAAGGAATGAAGATCATACTCGCTGCCATCACGGCCGCCGCCATTGCCCAACACTTCAAAAAAGATTACGGTGTTTTGGCATTTAGCAACCAGATTACCGTTCTAAAAGGTATCGATGAGTCAACAGGACCGGAAGAGGTGCTAGAACGGTTGTTTGCTTTACAATTGAGCGGGGATACCGATATTCGACTGGCGCTAGAAGCCGGCCTGGATCATTTAGCCAAGTTTGAGGAGAAAAGAGGGCTGATTCTGACGGACGGGGCCTGGAACCGGGGAGGAGACCCCCTGGAGGCGGCGGTGCGGTTCGATAAACTGGGTGTCATCGGTTTTCCGCCGGCCAAGCGTGAGAAAATCCGCCAATTGGCCGTCAAGGGAGAAGGGGACTTTTCGTTTGTCGAAGATGAGACTGAAATTGCCTGTGCGATTTTAGACTGCTTAAACTAAACGGAAAACGGAAAAGGTGGTATACGATGCCTCAGCGTCGTTTAAACGATATTTTAGATAGGGCAATCCATGGATTTTCTCCATCACCGGATGATACCCTTCAATTATTGTCTCTAAAAGATTCTGCATCGATTCAGCTGGTTATGTCAGCCGCTCGCAAGGTGTGCCGGCTGCATTTCGCGAACCAATTATTCCTGTATGGTTTCATATATTTATCGACTTATTGCCGAAATCATTGCACTTTTTGTTTTTATAGAAAAACGAATAAACAAAGCCCCCGTTACCGCAAGAGTTTGGAAGAAGTCATCGAAATCGCTTGCGAGTTGGCAAATTCAGGCGTGCATCTGGTTGACCTGACCCTGGGTGAAGACCCAATGATACACGATAGCGGCAACTTCCATATTCTTATCGAAATGATTGCGCAGGTAAAGAAAAACACAGGCTTACCGGTTATGATTTCACCGGGTGTGGTCCCCGAGGAAATCCTGCATCAGTTCGCCGCAATTAAGACGGACTGGTATGCTTTGTACCAGGAAACTCACAATTCCGTTTTATTTAAAAAATTGAGAACCGGCCAGCGCTTTAAATACCGCAACGATAAAAGAAACGCCGCGCGTCGTGCCGGAATGCTGGTGGAAGACGGGATCTTGCTGGGCGTCGGAGAAACCCTCAACGATCGTGCGGATTCCATTATGGCCATGCGGCAAAATGATGTGGACCAGGCCCGGACGATGAGTTTTGTGCCCCAGTCCGAGACACCGCTTTGCGGGATGTCCAGCCCTTCGAGAATGATCGAATGTTTGTGTATCGCGGTGATGCGTCTGGCCATGCCGGACCGGTTAATTCCCGCTTCGCTGGATGTTGACGGAATTAAAGGGCTCAAAATGCGCCTGGATGCCGGAGCCAATGTGATCACATCCATTATTCCCCCCAACAACCGGCTGGCCGGAGTTTCTCAAAGCGCTTTGGACATCGAGCAGGGGCTGCGCACCGTGGCTGAAGTTAAAAAAGTGATCACCGCTATGGGGCTGAGGGTCGCCAGTGGCAACGTATATGAATCCTGGATGGCGGAGCGCAAGGAAACAGCGGCTCGCAGAAAACCCCTTGGTTCACGATGCTCATCCCAAACCTTCCGTCTTGCTTCACACCCATGAATGACGATCGTTCACTAATTTGAAATTTGGCGCCCGTAGTTTGAGATTTAGTAGCGGCCCTGCACGGAGCAAAGACATCTGAACTACCATCACCTTTCCGTTTCATCCGGGCTTTGCGCGGAATATTGAAAGTCAACAATTCCCAAATGTATGGCAAATTGAATCAACTGGGAAATATTTTCGAATTGTAGCTTTTCCATGATATTTGCCCGGTGGGTTTTAACCGTACTGGCGCTGATACAGAGGATGTCCGAAATCTTTTTGGTTGAATGCCCTTCGGCAATCATCTGGAACACCTCGCGCTCCCGGTTGGAAAGTTTGTCGTAAAGGTCTTCCTGAGGAGACCTTTTTTTTAAATAAAGGTAATCTTCGATGACCCGTTGCGAGATGGAGGGGCTCAGGTAGGTATCTCCCCTGACAGCTGCGGAAATGGCCTGAATGATGTCCGAACCGGTCGAGTCTTTCAGCAGATAACCCGAAATGCCAAGATTGAAAAGCTCCACGATATACCGATCATGGCTGTGCATGCTGAGGATGATGACTTTGGTCTGAGGGCGGCTTTTCTTGATTAGCCGCGTTGCTTCAATACCATTTAAGAGGGGCATGGAAATGTCCATAATGACAATGTTCGGTTTCAGCGCCTCTACCATGTTTACGGCCTCCCGCCCATTGTGCGCCTGCCCGACGACCTTGAAATGGGGTTCTTCCTCCAGCATCTTTGCCAGCCCCTGCCGCACAATCGTGTGATCGTCCGCTAGAAAGACGGTGATGGTCCTGTCACTCATCAGCGCTCTCCTTCAGGGGGATTTCGATCCGTACGCGCACACCGGCCCCTTTTGATGTATGCAGTGTGAATTTGCCGCCCAGCATAGCCGCCCGCTCACGCATGGACAAGAGCCCGAGGGTCGGCTTGTTTTCCATGAATTTTTCGGCGTCAAACCCGATTCCGTCGTCTTGAGCCAGGAAAATAATATTGGGAAAACTCTTGATGATGGAAAGCTTAAACCGGGTTGCACTGGCATACTTCAGGGTGTTGGTGAGCGCCTCCTGGGCGAGCCGGTACAAAACACTTTCGATATCGAGATCCAACCGTTTTGTGAACCCCATCATTGTAAAATCGATACGAAGGTCGCAGCGTTCGGAAATATTTTTCAAATAGGCGTCCAGCGCCGGCTCCAGCCCGAGATCACTTAAAAGGGCCGGGTGCAGCCAATGAGACAGGCGGCGCATTTCCTGGTAGGTGCCGTTGATTTGTTTTTTTATTTCTAAAATATGAAGCCTGAGGCGCTCGGGCTCTTTCTCGGCGATTTTTTCAACGGTCTCAAGGGTAAAATTGATCCCGGTGAGAGCCTGGCCCACTTCGTCGTGCAATTCCCGTGCAATTCGTCTCCGCTCTGTCTCCTGAGAATGAAACAGCCTGGCGGTAAGCCCTTTGAGTTCCTCCCGGTGGCGGACGATGGTCTGAGCCAAGCGGTTGTTCTCAATGGCACCGCCTAAAAAATTGCCCAATGACCCCAAAAGGTGAAAATCCTGACCGGCCGCAAGGTCCCTGTCCGGTGGGACATCCAATGCAAGGAATCCGGAGGCCTTCTCTTTGGCAGTTATCAAAAAACAAATAAGCTGTATCGGATTATTATTTTCACCTTTTAGAATCGCTTTGAAAGGGGGGAATATGGGCTCGGGAGTGAGGATAAGCTCTTTTTGGAGCAGTGACCGCATGAGGGTTTCGTCAAGAAGCCGTATCGGGTTGGTTTTTTTTGTAGCATTCCCGGGAAATCCTTGTTGCGCTTTTAGCACAAAAGCGGGTTTATCGTAATCGATCAAAAAGATACCGCCGCAGGTGAGATTTAACGCCTTCAGGGCCTTTTCCAAGGCGGTCATCAGGATGGCGTCCAAATCCTGGGTCTGGTTCATGGCAAAAGCCACGGAGGTTAAAACCCAAAGCTCCCGATGTCGCTGGAAAAAATTTCGAGTGGCATCCGTGCGGGCCGTGATGTCTTTCGCAATGCCCTGATAGCCGATGATTTCTCCGTGCTTGCTTCGAACCGCATTGCCGCTGAGCAGGCAGTGTACGCGGCTTCCGTCTTTTCTTCTGAAAAGGGCTTCAAAATCTTTTATAAACCCGTCACGATCGATTTGTCTTTTAAATACCTCCCAGTGCGTGGTTTTATCGTAAATCTTTCCCACCGAACCCAGTGAAAACAGCTCTTCCTTGCTGCCATATCGCAGCAGATCCACACAGGCCTGGTTTACCTCTCTGAATCCGCCATCCTTATGAGCAATAAAGATCAAGTCCTTGGAGCCTTCAAACAGACGTCGATATTTGCGCTCAGCAAGTTCCAGGTCTTCTTTTAGCTTTTGAACCGGCGCGCTGCAGAACGTGTTTTCGATAAATTTTTTGACTTCATCAGGGACAAAATTGCTCCAGCCATGGTAATCCGGCTCCGCATGGGTATTAAATACCGGGAAAGTAAGGCATTGGTCGAATTGCCCGGAGATGGCGAATTTTTTGTGATCTGTACACAGGGCCCTGGGAACGTGCCAGCGGGCCGTATCCCATCTACTGTTAGTCGGGCCGAGAACCTTGTCGGATTGCGTTATCTGGCGGCTGCGGGTCTGAGTATGCTCCTCTGGCCGATGTTCAGAGGGCACGGCAGGTTTTTTAGATGGCGATTTCATGTTGATTGCCAGCTTGAATTATGATTGAAATTCTGAAAATCTTAAATACGGGCGAACAGCCTGAGTTTCTGTATGTTACCTTACTTGTATAGATAAAATCAAGAAACCATATCCATAGCATGCCTCACAGTAAGATGCCACCTCTTTTATATGGACTCAAAAATTTTTGCTGAAATTTGCCCGGATATTATTCTGTTTCTGCCTTTCTTCGCATTGACCGGCCATTTTTTTTCTGTCCCCCCCAGGAGCGAAGCGAACCGATCGAAACGTAATTTTTATAAATTTACTGAATTAAATTGACGGCCCACAGCCATTGCGATAAAAGCACGTAAGTGCTGTACCGATATACCGCTTCGAATTCAGACCGACTGAGAACAGATGATATCAAACACGTTACAGAAAGATCTGCTGATTCAGCCATGGCGCCAGAGAAAAAAATAAAAAAACCAGCCAAACGATACTATCGCAAACGCGTCGAGCTGTTTCGCCTGATCGATAAAATTAAACTGTGGCCGTCGCGAAAAGGAATTCTGCATGGTATCAAAACCATCGAAAAACTGGGGGACCAGGCTCAGATTACCACCCACTGCAACAAGACATTCATGGTCAACAATTCCAGAAGCAGCAGAGCGGCCCGCTGGCTTCGCAATAAATGGATCACGGATGTCTGCCGGGTTTGCGGCGTGCCCGACTGGAAATTGGCCAAATATTCATCCACTCAGTTTAAACGCCATCAGGGTTCCCTTCTTCTGCAGAAAGATGAAACCCAGCAAGCGAAGAAATAAGCGTTCACCGGTTTAGCGCCCACCGTTCAAGATTGCCTTTCCCTTGCTGATTTTGCACAGACGCTGGCCTGTGACAGGTTGTCATTGATTCGAAGCCCGGGTCTTCACATGTAAAGCGTCAAATCTTAGCATTAACCCCGATCCGAATAATTGTGCGAACGGGCTTATCGATAACCCGCCGAAATCATATGAAAGAAGGAGTTGTGTAAATGGATGAAGACAAAGTGATGGTAGTTTTTCAGCCTTCAGGCCGCAGAGGTGAAGTTCTCAAAGGTATCACCCTGATAGAGGCATCGCGATTGCTGGGTGTAGACATCGAAGCCCTCTGTGGAGAGAAAAAGGTATGTGGAAAGTGTGTTGTTCGAATTGAGGAAGGGTATTTCGAAAAATACGGAATTCAATCCAGCATGTCACATGTAAGCCCCTGGCTGGAGGAAGAGGACAAGTTTATAACACCCGAACAGCGGGAGAAAGGTTTTCGACTTGGCTGCACCGCCCAGGTAGAAGGAGATATCCTCGTATTCGTACCTGAGGAATCCAGGGCCGGTAAGCAGGTGGTGAGCAAGGCTGCCCGGGAAATTCACATCGAACACAACCCGGCGGTGAAACTGTATTTTGTGGAGGTGGACGAGCCCACCTTTGAGGAACCGACAGCGGATTTCGAGCGCGTCTGCAGGGCGCTAGAAAGAGACTATGGCCTTAAGGATCTGACAGTCGATATATTTGCGCTAAGACAGCTTTCGATGGCACTGCGTGACGGGAATTGGAGCATCACGGCCAGCGTGTGGAACGACAAAGAAATCCTCCGCTTCCGGCCGGGTAAATTTGAGCATGCTTACGGTCTGGCCATTGATGTCGGCACCACCACAGTGGCTGCCTATTTCTGCGACCTTACCACAATGGAGGTTATCGATACGGTTTCCATGATGAATCCGCAGTGTAAATACGGTGAAGACGTAATGGCCCGCATCACCTACCATATGACGACACCCGATGGGCTTCAGCGCATGAGCGATGATATCATCGAAGGGCTCAACACCTTGATTGACCAGGCTATTCAGAACACGCATCCGCCCAAGAAAAAAAAGAAAAAGAAAAAAGGCGAGGAAGGACCGGTTGAATATGTGGAAGTGCCGGAGGAAGGCAAAACCTATCTGCGCCTTGCCCGGGAAGATATTGAGGATATTACCCTCGGCGGCAACACCGCTATGCACCATATCCTGCTCAAACTCAACCCTGAATTTTTAGGGTATGCCCCTTTCCCGCC